>JAFAWZ010000001.1 GCA_019241495.1 Acidimicrobiales bacterium
GTGCGTCATCACCGTGCCGGCGTATTTCCACCACGCCCAGCGCGAGGCGACCATCCGGGCAGGCCGGCAGGCGGGACTCGAGGTGCTCCGCATCATCAACGAGCCGACCGCGGCCGCCCTCGCCTACGGCCTGGACAAGGAAGAGGAGCAAACCGTCCTGGTCTTCGATCTGGGCGGCGGCACCTTCGACGTGTCGGTGCTGGAGATCTCGGAGGGCATCTTCCAGGTCAAGTCGACGAGCGGCAATACCCACCTCGGTGGCGACGACTGGGACCAGCGGGTGATCGATTGGCTGGTCAAGACGTTCAAGGACACCGAGGGCGTGGACCTCTCGAACGACAAGATGGCCCTGCAGAGGCTCAAGGAGGCGGCCGAGAAGGCCAAGATCGAGCTGTCGTCGGTCCAGGAGACGACCATCAACCTCCCGTTCATCACCGCGACCGACACCGGCCCCAAGCACCTGGATCTGAAGCTGTCCCGGGCCAAGCTCCAGGACATGACGGCCGACCTGGTCGACGCCTGCCGGGGTCCGTTCGAGCAGGCCATCAACGACGCCGGGCTGTCCAAGGAAAAAATTGACCACGTCGTGCTGGTGGGCGGTTCCACCCGTATGCCCGCCATCCAGGAGCTGGTCCTGCAGATGACCGGCAAGGAAGCCCACAAGGGCGTCAACCCCGACGAGGTCGTGGCCGTGGGAGCCGCCATCCAGGCCGGTGTGCTCAAGGGCGAGGTCAAGGACGTCCTGCTCCTCGATGTCACCCCGTTGTCCCTCGGGATCGAGACCAAGGGGGGCGTCATGACCAAGCTCATCGAGCGCAACACGACCATCCCGACCAAGCGGTCCGAGGTGTTCACGACCGCCGAGGACGGCCAGCCCTCGGTGGAGATCCACGTGCTCCAAGGCGAGCGCGAGATGGCCATGTACAACAAGACGTTGGGCAAGTTCCAGCTGGTCGACCTGCCTCCGGCGCCGCGCGGCGTGCCGCAGATCGAGGTCACCTTCGACATCGACGCCAACGGCATCGTCCACGTGTCGGCCAAGGACCGGGCGACCAGCAAGGAGCAGTCGATGACCATCACCGGGCAGTCGTCGTTGTCCAAGGACGACATCGACCGCATGGTCCGCGACGCCGAGGCGCACGCCGCCGACGACTCCCGGCGCCGGGAGGAGGCCGAGGTCAGGAACAACGCCGACGGCCTCGTCTACCAGACGGAGAAGATGCTGAAGGACCAGGCTGCTTCGTTCTCCGGTGAGCAGAAGGCCACCGTGGAAGCCGATCTGGCCTCGCTCAAGGAGGCTTTGGGCGGCACCGACATCGAGGCCATCAAGTCGGCCACCGAGAAGCTCGCGGTCGGAGTCCAGGAGCTGGGCAAGCAACTGTACGAGCAGGCCGCGGCGGCCGGCTCGACGGGCGCCGACGGCCCCGCCTCCTCGGCTTCCGGCTCCCAGCCGTCCGATGACGAGGTCGTCGATGCCGAAATCGTGGACGAGGGCCACGCGCAATGAGCGACCAGGTCCCCGGGACCGAGTCCGCCTCCTGGCCCGGGCTCGCCGGACAACAGGATGCCGATTCGGCTCCCGGCACCCCTCACCGCTCCCCCTACGCGGCCGAAGCCAATGAGGAAGGCATCCCAGCGTCGGAGGTTAGTGAGGAGTCGGTGACCGAGTACGACTCCCTGCGCAGGGAGCGCGACGACTACAAGGACGCATTGCAGAGGCTGCAGGCCGATTTCGAGAACTACAAGAAGCGGGTGGTGAAGCAGCAGGAGGAGGTGCGCGAGCGGGCCGCCGAGCATCTGGTGGAGCAGCTCCTGCCCGTCCTCGACACCGCCGACCTGGCCCTTGCCCATGGCGGCGGGGAGGACGTGAAGCAGATGGCCTCCGTCCTGTTCGACATGCTCGAGCGCGAGGGCTTGGAGCGTATCGACAACGTGGGCGAGCCCTTCGACCCTTCCTGTCACGACGCAGTCGCCCACGAACCGGTCGACGACGGCGGCCCCCAAGAGGTGGCCGAGGTGATGCGCTCCGGGTACCGCTGGCGAGGCCGGGTGCTGCGGGCCGCCATGGTCAAAGTGAGGGGGTGACCTAGATGGCACCCCAGCGTGAGTGGTTCGAGAAGGACTACTACAAGGTGTTGGGAGTGGCCGAGAACGCAGCCCAGAAGGACATCGCCAAGGCCTACAGGAAGCTGGCCAAGCAATACCACCCCGACGCCAACCCGGGATCCGAAGAGCGATTCAAGGAGATCTCAGCCGCCTACGACGTGCTGGGCGACGAAGCCAGGCGCAAGGAGTACGACGAGGTCCGCCGCCTTGGCGCGGCCGGGAATCCCTTTGCCAACATGGGAGGAGGGGCCGGGCGGGGCGGATTCACGACCGGTAACTTCCGGGTAGACGACCTGGGCGATCTCCTCGGCAACATCTTCGGCCGGGGCGCCAATCGCGGGGGCCGGACGGCTGGCGCCGGTCGGGCCGGCACCGGCGTCGGCGGACCACAGCGAGGCGCGGACCTGGAGACGGGCCTCCACCTTTCGTTCCTCGACGCGGTGAACGGGCTGACCACCACGGTGAACGTCACCTCCGAGGTGCCATGCCATACCTGCGCGGGCTCCGGTGCGGCGCCCGGGACTGCCCCTACCGTCTGCTCGGTCTGCGCAGGGCGCGGGGTCATCCAGGACAACCAGGGTTTGTTCTCCTTCAGCCAGCCCTGTCAGGCATGCAACGGCACCGGCTTCCGGGTCGAGCACCCCTGCCCCACTTGTCAAGGATCGGGTGTGGAGTACGCGGCCCGGCAGGTGAAGGTCCGCATACCGGCGGGTGTCGAGGACGGCCAGCGCATCCGGGTCAAGGGCCGGGGCGCAGCCGGTCGCAACGGTGGGCCTGCAGGCAACCTCTATGTCGTCGTGCAGGTCGATTTCCATCCGATCTTCGGTCGGCGGGGGAAGGATCTCACCTTGACCGCCCCGGTCACTTTCCCCGAAGCCGCTCTCGGCGCCACTATCACCGTGCCGACCCTGGACCGTCCCGTCACTTTGAAAGTCCCGGCCGGCAGCAAGTCGGGCCGCACCCTGCGGGTTCGGGGCCGGGGGGTCCCGGCCTCATCGGGCGGCGGCGACCTGCTGGTCACGGTGGAGGTGGCGGTACCCGCCAAGGCCAGCCCGGCCGAACGGGAGGCGATAGAGCAGCTGGGGGACCTGATGAAGGGCGACAGTTTGCGACACCACTTGTGGGGTGAGGTGTGATGTGGCGCGATGGTGTCTCGAACGGCGCGTCCGACCGCTCCAGGCGAGCCCTCTACGTCATATCGGTGGCCGCCGAGCTGGCCGGTGTCCACCCCCAGACGCTGCGCATCTACGAGCGCAAGGGCTTGTTGGACCCGGCCCGTACCGTCGGCGGCAGCCGGCGCTACAGCGACTGGGACATCGTCCAGTTGCGCCGCATCCAGGATCTGACCAATGCCGGGCTGAACCTGGAGGGGGTGCGTCGAGTCCTCGAGCTCGAGGCGGAGGTCGCGGCCTTGAAGGCTGAGCTGGTCGAGGTGCGGCGTCGGGCCGCCGAGGACGTCGACCGCGTGCATCGCCAGTACCGCCGGGACCTCGTCCCGGTGCGCAACCTCCCCGATCCGTGGCTGCCGTTTACCAACCAGAGGAGTTGACCCATGGCGCTCGATCCGAATCGCTGGACCCAGAAGACCCAAGAAACCCTGCAGGCGGCGGCCTCGTTGGCCGCGAGCCGCAACAACCCCGAGGTGACTCCTCAGCACCTCCTGGCCGCCATGCTGGGCCAGGAGGGCACTATCACCCTCCCCGTGCTGGAGAAGGTTGGCGTGGCCCCACTGAGCCTGCGCAACCGCAACGACGAGGCCCTCTCGAAGCTGCCCCGCTCTTACGGCGGCGGCGCCGAGCCCGGGTTGTCGCGCGCCGCGAGCGACGTGTTCAACCGGGCCGACCAGGAGCGCCAGTCGCTCGGTGACGAGTACCTGTCGGTGGAGCACCTCCTCTTGGCCATGGCCGAGCCGGTGGGGGTCTCCCGCGATGACCTGCTGGCAGCCCTTCGCGACGTGCGGGGCAGCCACCGGGTCACCAGCCAGAACCCGGAGGACCAGTACCAGGCGCTGGAGAAGTACGGCCGGGACCTGACCGCAGACGCCCGCAACGGCAAGCTCGATCCGGTCATCGGTCGCGACGAGGAGATCCGCCGGGTGATCCAGGTCCTGACTCGCCGGACCAAGAACAACCCGGTGCTCATCGGCGAGCCCGGCGTGGGCAAGACCGCCATCGTGGAGGGTCTGGCCAATCGGATAGTCGACAACGACGTGCCCGAGAGCCTGAAGGGCAAGAGGTTGATCGCTCTCGACCTCGGGTCCATGGTGGCTGGATCGAAGTACCGGGGGGAGTTCGAGGAGAGGTTGAAGGCCGTCTTGAAGGAGATCGCCGACTCCGAGGGCGAGATCATCACCTTCATCGACGAGCTGCACACGATCGTCGGTGCCGGTGCGGCCGAGGGCGCTATGGACGCCGGCAACATGATCAAACCCATGCTGGCCCGCGGCGAGCTGCGCCTGATCGGCGCCACGACCCTCGACGAGTACCGCAAGCATGTCGAGAAGGACCCCGCCCTCGAGCGACGCTTCCAGCCGGTGTTGGTCGGCGAGCCGACTGTGAGCGACACCGTCGCCATACTGCGGGGCCTGAAGGAGCGCTACCAGAACCACCACGGGGTGCGCATCTCCGACTCGGCCCTCGTGGCCGCCGCGGCGCTCTCGAACCGCTATATCACCGCCCGGTTCCTGCCCGACAAGGCCATCGACCTGATCGACGAGGCGGCCAGCCGCCTGCGTATCGAGAAGGAGTCCAAGCCCACGGAGATCGACGTGGTTGACCGCCGCGTGGCTCAGCTGGAGATCGAGCGCCTGGCCCTCCAGAAGGAGACCGACCAGGCGTCCGGGGAGCGGCTGGCCAAGCTGGACCAGGAGTTGGCCAACCTGCGCGAGCAGTCGAACGCCCTGAACGCCCAGTGGCAGATCGAGAAGGAGTCGGCCGACGCCATCGCCAACCTTCAGCAGGAGATGGAGACGGTGACCAGCGAGGCGGCCCGCCACCAGCGCGACGGCGACCTGGCCCGGGCGTCGGAGATCCAGTACGGCCGTATCCCGGAGCTGCAGAAGCGGCTGGACGAGGCCATGGCCCGCCAAGCGTCGCTTCAGGGGAGCCAGAAGATGCTCAAGCAGGAGGTGGACACCGAAGACGTGGCGGAGGTGGTCTCGAAGTGGACTGGAGTCCCTGTTTCCCGTCTGCTCGAAGGCGAGGTATCCAAGCTCGTCCGCATGGAGGACGTGCTCCACAACCGAGTCGTCGGCCAGGAGGAGGCGGTGTCAGCGGTGGCCAACGCCATCCGCCGTTCCCGCAGCGGCCTGTCTGACCCGCACCGCCCCATCGGCAGCTTCCTCTTCCTCGGGCCGACCGGGGTGGGCAAGACCGAGCTGGCCCGGGCATTGGCCGAGTTCCTCTTCGACGACGAACGGGCCATGGTCCGCGTCGACATGTCGGAGTACATGGAGAAGCACTCGGTCGCCCGTCTGGTGGGTGCCCCGCCGGGGTACGTGGGCTATGACGAAGGCGGCCAGTTGACCGAAGCCGTGCGACGCCGGCCCTATAGCGTGCTCCTGCTCGACGAGGTGGAAAAGGCCCATCCGGACGTCTTCAACATCCTGCTGCAGCTGCTCGACGACGGGCGGCTGACCGACGGCCAGGGTCACACAGTGGACTTCACCAACACGGTCGTGATCATGACCTCGAACCACCCGGGCGACTTGAGACTGGTGTTCAAGCCGGAGTTCTTGAACCGGATCGACGAGATCGTGCGCTTCCGGGCCCTCACCGAGAAGGACCTCGAGGCCGTGGTGATCATCCAGCTCGAGCTGCTGCAGAAGCGGCTGGCCGAGCGGAAGCTGACCCTTGTCGTTACCGATGAGGCCAGGGCGTGGCTGGCCCGCCGAGGCTATGACCCGGTCTTCGGGGCCCGGCCCCTGAAGCGCCTGATCCAGAGGGAGATCGCCGACCCCCTGGCCCTCGCTCTCCTCGAGGGGCGCTACAGCGACGGGGACACGGTGACCGTCGACGCACCCATGGGTTCGGGCCCGGTGCTCAGTGCAACGGGGATAGCCACCCCACAGAGCGAGTCTGATCACCCAGAAGAGGCGCTCGTCCTCCGGTAGGAGCTGAGCCAGTCGATGAGACCGCTCGTTGTCCCCACCGGCTCATCGGCTGGGTTAGGTCGACCGCCAGCGATGGCCCGTATGATGAGGTGGTGAGCGACCTTGGGAGCGAACAGGTGTTGCAGGCCTGGGCGCGTTCTTACTGGAGCGTGCCCAGGTGAGCGACCTTGGGAGCGAACGGGTGTTGCAGGGCAGACCACGCTCCTTTTGGAGCGTGGTCTGGTGAGCGCCACCGTCGTCGTTGGCACCCAATGGGGTGACGAGGGGAAGGGCAAGCTGACCGACCTCCTGGCCAAAGAATCGGCCATGGTCGTGCGGTATCAGGGCGGTCACAACGCGGGCCATACGATCGTCGTGGACGGCCGCACCTTCGCGCTCCAGCTTCTGCCAAGCGGGATCCTGTACGACCACGTGGTCCCCGTCATCGGGAACGGGGTGGTCGTCGACCCGGCCGTCCTGCTGGCCGAGATGGACCAGCTGGCCGC
>JAFAWZ010000074.1 GCA_019241495.1 Acidimicrobiales bacterium
GGGAGCTCGGTCGCGGAGATGATCGCGTAGTCGGCGAAGTTGGTCGTCAGCGGGTTCCCGTCCGGATCGTAGGAGAACTCCTCCAGCAGGGCCTGCGCCACTCCTTGGGCGACACCGCCGTGAACCTGTCCCTCAGCCAGCAACGGATTGAGTATCCGGCCCGCGTCGTCGACGGCGACGAACCGGACGAGCTTGGATTGGCCCGTCTCCACATCGACCTCCACGACCGCCAAGTGGGCGCCGCTCGGGTACGACCCCGACGGCGACAGCTGGAAGTCGCCCACGGCGCTGAGCGGAGTCGCCGCGGCTTGGGCCCGAGCCGCCACGTCCACCCAGCCGAGGCTCCGGCTCGGAGTGCCGGCGACATGAAGCCGTCCGTGCTCCTTGTCCAAAACGATGTCCGCTTCAGCGGCCTCCAGTAGGTCGGCCGCGACCCGGCGGGCCTGCTCCACGACGTCACGGGCGGCCAGCCACACGTTGGTGCCACCGATCTGGGCCGAGCGCGAGCCGCCGGTCAGCCCGCCCATCGGTACTACGTCGGTGTCTCCATACACGACCGTGATGTTCTCCATGGGAATACCGGTCTCATCCGAAACGAGCATCGCCCATGCAGTGGCGTGACCTTGGCCGTGGGGGAAGGTGCCGGTCATCACCTCGGCTCCCCCGTCCTCGGTGATGAGGACCCGGCCGTATTCACCGCCCCCCTGGAGGGCGGTGACCTCTACATATACGGCCATCCCTATGCCGAGCTGGAACCGATCACGCCGCTCCCGGCGCTCCGCCTGCTCAGCGCGGAGCCGATCGTAGCCAGCCGCATCGAGAGCCAGGTCCATGGCTCGTTCGTATTGCCCGGAGTCGTAGACGGTTCCACCGGAAGTCGCGTAGGGAAAGACGTCGGGCGGGACGAAGTTCCGCCGGCGCACGTCCGCCGGATCCATCCCGATCTCCCGGGCGAACATGTCAACAGCCCGTTCGATGGCTGCCGCGGCTTCTGGCCGGCCAGCCCCGCGGTACGCGACGACGGGAACGGTGTTGGTGATCACGCTCCGGGCCCGGCACGAGGTGGCCGGAATCCGGTACGTGCCGGGATGCATCATCTTGGTCAGCATGGGCAGGAAGGCGCCGATTCTCGGATACGCCCCGGCGTCGCCGACCACTTCCAAGTGATAGGCCAGGATACGCCCGTCCTTGGTCCCGCCGATCGTGACCTCCTGTTGCTGGGCCCGGCCGTGGCCCAGGGCCAACATCGATTCGCTTCTCGTCTCTGTCCAGCGAACCGGACTGCCGGTGTGGCGAGCAAGAGCAGGCAACAAGAGCGTCTCCACTGCGATGAACGACTTGGCACCAAAGCCCCCGCCGACGTCGGGAGATACCACTCGGACCTGGTCTGGGTCCAAGCCGTAGAAGGACGCCAGGAACATCTTGATGGGATGGGGTCCCTGTGAGCTCGTCCACATCTCCAGACGGCCACCCTCGGTCCAGCGGCACGCTGAAGCCTGGACCTCCATCGGGCAGGGGGCGACCCGCTGGTTCACCATCCTCTGCCGTACCACGACTTCGCACCCGGTGAAATCCACCGGCTCCTGGTCGAATTGGGCGCAGATGTTGGTTCCCGCCTCGGAGTGAACGATCGTCTCGTCGGCGAGCGCGGAGTCGAGCGTGATCACCGGGTCCATGGGGTCGAAGTCCACGATCACGGCTTCGGCCGCGTCGGCGCCCAACGCACGGCTGGTCGCGATCACGACTGCGATGGGCTCGCCGACATAACGGACGGTGGCTGCCGCGAGCAGGGATCGGGGCATGTTCGTGGGCAGGACAGGGAAATCGACGGGCATGAGCCCGATATCGAGGTCGCCGGCTTGCAGTATCGCGACCACGCCTTCCATCTTCGAGGCGGCCGCCGTGTCCACAGACGCGATCCGGGCGTGAGCCATGGTCGAGCGGACGAAGGTGGCCCAGAGGCTCCCCTCCACTGCGACGTCGTCGACATAGGTCCCGCCGGCGGTCAACAGCCTCGGGTCTTCGGTCCGCGGAACACGGCTGCCAAACAGGCTCATCAGTTTCCCTCCCCCTTGCGTGCGACGGCCGGCCGGAGAAGCATAGTCGTGGTGAGCTCCGATCCAGCCCCTGTCCCCGCTGCTCCGAACGTCAAGGTCGGCTTCGTCGGTCTCGGGGCGATCGGCCTGCCGATGGCCGAGCGCCTCCTGGACTGCGGAGTCGATCTCGCCGTGTGGAACCGGACCATCGACAAAGCCGAACCGCTTCGAGCCCGCGGGGCTCGCGTTTCGGCCAGCCCGGCTGAGCTATGTGACGCGGTCGAGGTGGTGGTGAGTTGCCTGCACGGGCCTCCATCCGACCGTGCCGTCTTCTTGGGGGCCGACGGTCTGCTGTCGGTCGACATTGAAGGCAAGTTGTTCATCAACACCTCTACCAATGGCCCGGACTGCGCCCGCGAGCTGGCCCGAGAGACGGAACGACGGGGCGGGCAGTATCTCGACAGCCCGATTCTCGGTGCGGGACCGCCGTCGGCCGCAGCTGGCCGCCTGCTCTTCCCAGCCAGCGGGAGCGCCGAGGTGGTGGCCCGCGCCATCGCGGTGCTGCGATGCCTGGCCACGAGCATCGAGCACGTTGGTGCCGTCGGAATGGGCCAGATCGTGAAGCTGGCCAACAACATGCAGGTCGCGGTGGGCGCCGCGTCATTGGCGCAGTCGATCCGTTTCGCCGTCGGCGCGGGTGCTGATCCCGAGGGTATCGGCCGGATCCTCCCTCTCAGCTCCTCGCACTCGAGAGTCATGGATATGTGGCTCCAACCGATGCTCCAGCACACCCACGGTGCGGGTGGCAGTCTCACGACCCTGAAGAAGGACGTCGATCTCGCCATCGCGTCCGCGGCGGCGGTCGGCGAGAGCGCGACAGTGGCGGTAGCGGCCAGCCGGCTGTTCGCCGATGCAGTCACCCAAGGCTGGGGTGATCGTGCCGTCCAGGCTCTGATCGAGGCCCGCCCGGAGTGAGGGGGGCAGCCCGGATCTAGGTCGGGCCGGCCAGGGGCGCGCTGTCAGTCGGCATGACGGCGTCGACGAGAGGATCGTCGGACGGGCGCAACTGGACGTGTACCCGATCTCGGCCCGCCCGTTTGGCGACGAAGAGCGCCGCGTCGGCTCTGCGGAGAACGCTGGCGAAGTCCTCTTTGGGCTCTGCTTCGACGAGGCCGAAGCTGGCCGTGAAGGGAGGCACTCCTGCCTCGCGGATGGCGACCGCTAGCTGGCCCCGTACCCTTTCGAGCGCCCAGTTGGCATCATCGGGACCGCAGCCTGGGAAGACGATGACGAACTCCTCGCCTCCGTAGCGCGACGGTATGTCCTGGGGCCGAACACAGCCCTTCAGAGTCTCCGCAAACAGGCGCAGCGCCCGATCGCCCGTCTCGTGCCCGTAGGTATCGTTGAGCATCTTGAAGTGGTCGAGGTCGCACATGACGACGGTCGTCACCTGATCGGGACGTCGGCGACGACGGAATTCGTTCTCCAGGGCCCGCCGGTTGAGCAGCCCCGTCAGACCGTCGGTGCTGGCCTGCAGCTGCGTTTCGGCCATGATCCGCAGCACCCCGAGGCGGCTGCCGGAATTGTTGGCAATCACCTGCAGGCGTTCCACCGTGGCGTCCTCCAGGATCTCACCGACCGGACCGACGGTGTGAATGACCCCGACAGTGCGGCCCATCATGGCGACCGGGACACAAACGCCAGAGCAGCGACCATTCGCCCGGTCTCGCATCTTCGGGCACGCATTGACGGCTTCGCTGTCATTGAACTGATGGGCACGTGCGCGCCGCGCCGCCGGGCACTCCTGCGGCGAACCGACCGGGCATCCCGGGGCCTCCCCGTCGGGCGACGAGGTTGCCATACGGGTCAGGTGGGCATGACTGTTGTCTGCCAGCAGAAGCTCGACGCTGCGGTCCGGAAGAACGGCGCGCAAGGCCCGTTCGGCGACCGACAGGGCCTCGGTCTCGTCCTCCGCCATCTCGAACGCATCGGCTACCTGGGCCTCGAAGTCCCGGCGTCGTGATTCGTCGTTGAGGCGCGCCTGGCGAGCGTCGGCAACCGCGTCGCTGGCTCCGACGACGCGCTGCGTCTTGTGCAGCAGATAGAGGCATCCGGGTGCGCACAGAGCCAGACCGATGGCCCCGCTGAGGAGGCTGAGCCAGGGCTGGTGCGACGCGACCAGGAGCGAGGCCACCAGGGACGAGACGGTGGCCACGACCATGAACTGGGCCATGACCATGAACAAGCTCGAGCGCGCCGCATCTTGCACGGCACCCCGTGCCTCTGAGATCTCGTTTTCCGCTCCTGTGCGAGCCATCATGTCATTCCTTGTAATGTCGGTGCCCCAGAGGGCAGCAACCCGACACCCGAAGATCGGCACATCGGCTCCCCAGCTTTACGGCCGGCCCCTTGGGAGTCCGGCTGTCCCCTGATAGATTGGGTCGCGACGATCACAGGGGGTTGAGATCCGATGACGACGATAGAACGGCGCGCCACTTTTCTTCCGGAGCCGCCCATGGCCGAGGCGGGCTACACGCTGATTTCCGTCGACGATCATCTGATCGAGCCGCCCGAGCTCTTCGAAGGCCGCATGCCGGCCGCCTTGGCCGACGAGACGCCACGCGTCATCGAGCTCGAAGACGGCGCCCAGGGGTGGCTGGTGGAGGGGGAGGTGCAACCGAGCCCCGGTCTGAACGCCGTGGCCGGTCGTCCGCCCGGGGAATGGCGTTACGACCCGACGCGCTTCGACGAGATGCGTCCCGGCTGCTATCGCATCGAGGATCGCCTACACGACATGGATCTGGCCGGCGTCTACGCGTCGGTGTGCTTCCCCTCGTACCTGGCCGGGTTCGGCGGTGCCAACTTCAACCGGTTCGCCAACCGCGATCTGGGCCTGGCTTGCATGCGGGCCTGGAACGATTTCCACATCGACGTGTGGGCCGGGCTCGCGCCCGAGCGCATCGTCCCTCTCCAAGTAACCTGGTTCCACGATCCCGACCTGGCCGCTCGCGAGATCGAACGCAACGCAGCTCGGGGCTTCCGTGCGGTGTCGTTCCCGGAGCTGCCCGACGAGCTGCCCGGCATACCCGGCCTCATGAGTAGACACTGGGACCCGATCTTCCGGGCCTGTGAAGAGACCGAGACCGTGGTGTGCCTGCACACCGGATCGGCGAGCTATGTGCTCGGGGGCGGTCCGGGGTGGCCGGTCGACCTCCCGACCTCACTGTTCCCCGCCAACGCTCTGTTGGCGTCAGCCCGATTCCTCTGGTCCGGGGTGCCGAGCCGGTTCCCGAAGATCAAGATCGCCTTGTCCGAAGGTGGGATTGGTTGGGTGCCTATGTACCTCGACCGGCTGGAGTACATGGAGTCCCACGCGGGCCAGGCCATGCACGGATGGGATGATCACGAGTTGAGCCCGGTCGAGGTGTTCCGCCGGAACTTCTGGTTCTGCACGCTGGAGGATCCTTCGACCCTCAAGCTGCGTGATCGCATCGGTGTCGATCGCATCATGATGGAAGTGGATTACCCCCACTCGGACACTACGTGGCCGAAGTCCCAGCAGTCACTGGCCAGGCTGCTCGGCGCCATATCCGAGGAGGATGCACGCCGCATCGCCTACGCCAACGCCGCTGAGCTCTTCCGCCATCGCCTTCCAACCGATCCCAAGGTTCCCGCCCGGTGATCTCGGCCGACTGAGCCTGACCTCTTCTGAAGGGCCGTGTAACGGGCCCTAGGGTCTGATCATGCAGTATTCGTCCGCCGCCGGCCGTTGGGTGGTCGTCGCCACCGCCCTGGGATCCGGAATGGCGGCCATTGACGCCACGGTCGTAGGGATCGCGCTCCCCAGCATTGGCCGGGACCTTCACGCCTCGGTCGACTCCTTGCAGTGGGTCGTGTCCGGCTACACCCTTACGCTCGGCGCGTTCCTCATCCCGAGCGGCACCCTCGCCGACCGTTTCGGACGGCGAGCGCTGTTCAACATCGGTGTGGTCTGGTTCGCGGGCGCCTCGGCGTTGTGCGCCGTTGCGCCCAACACGACCGTTCTCATCGCGACCCGCGTCGTGCAAGGTGTGGGCGCGGCGTTGCTGACACCCGCCAGCCTGGCCATCATCCAAGCGTCGTTCGATGACGAAAGCCGGGGCCGGGCGGTGGGAGCCTGGTCCGCCTTGGGGGGTGTCGCCACCGCGGCCGGGCCCCTGGTAGGCGGCTACCTCATCGCCGCCGCCACCTGGCGGTGGATCTTCGTGATAAACGTCCCGATTGGTGCGGCTGTCCTTTTGATCTCGAGCCGCCACATGCCCGAGTCGCGGGACGCGACCGCCGTCGGGCGTGTCGACGTGAGCGGCGCGGTGTTCGCGGTGGCTGCGTTGACCGGCATCACCTACGGCCTGATCGAGGGCCCCGCTATCGGCTGGGATCGCAACGGCGTGGTGATGATGCTGGCCCTGGGCGCCATCGGGGCGGCTGCCTTCCTCATCGCCGAACGACGGACGGCCCACCCCATGCTGCCCCTGTCAGTTTTCGGTGAACGCCAATTCACGGTGACGAACGGGGTGACGTTCATCATCTATGCCGCGTTGGGTGGGGCGTTGTTCCTCTTTCCCGTGGAGCTGCAGGTCGTCGGGCGCTACACGCCCTTCGAATCAGGTGTGTCGCTGCTGCCACTGACCGTCGTGATGTTGCTGCTGTCGGCTAGGTCCGGCCGGCTGGCGTCCCGAATCGGGCCGCGGCTTCAGATGTCGGTCGGGCCGGTGGTGGTCGCCGCCGGCCTGGCCCTGCTTACCCGGGCCACGACTGATCGATCGTACGCCTCGGGAGTCCTGCCGGCCGTGCTGGTCTTCGGGCTCGGTCTCGCGATCACCGTGGCCCCTCTCACCGCTACCGCCTTAGGAGCGCTCAGCTCGGACCACGCCGGCCTGGCATCCGCAGTGAACAACGACGTGGCCCGCATCGGTGGCCTACTGGCGGTCGCCTCCTTCCCCGCCATCGCCGGGATAGTCGGGAGCAACTACCTGAACCCGGCCGTGGTCGGCCGCGGCTTTCGCACCGACGCCTTCATCGCGGCCGGATGTTGCGCGCTCGCCGGAATGATCGCCGCAGTCGGCATCCGCAACCCGAGACGGGCCGAACCGGTTGCGCCGTGCCTCCACTGCCCTCTCGACGCCACTCCGCTGGGTAGCCGGGCCGGCTGAAAGGACCCGTATCTTCGTATACACAGGCACGCTCGTCTCTAAGTGCCCGCCACAGGATTGAGTAAACGAAGAGGAGACGGCGGCACTGTTCTTTCGACCGAAATCTCATGATAGGGCTCACTAAAACCTGGCAAATCGCAAGTGCCGCCGCCTCCTCTTCGTCCAAGTAGTCCTGTGGCGGGCGCTAACCCCCCGAGACCAGCCGGTCCCGACCCTCCCAGTAGGGCGCCCGCAGCTTGAACTTCTGCAGCTTTCCCGTGGCAGTACGGGCCAGGCTGTCGCGGAACTCGACGCTGGTGGGGCACTTGTAGTGGGCCATACGACTCCGGGCGAAGTCCATGAGAGCCTCCTCGGACACCTCGACCTCGGCCCGCCGGACCACGAGGGCCTTGACGGTCTCCCCCCACTTGTCATCCGGGACACCGATGACCGCCACCTCGGCCACAGCCGGATGCTGGTACAGGCAGTCTTCGACCTCGATGGACGAGACGTTCTCACCTCCGGTGATGATCACGTCCTTCTTGCGGTCCGATATGACCAGATAGTGGTCGTCAGTCATGTAGCCGCCGTCGCCGGTGTGGAACCACCCGTCGGCCAGAGCCCGGGCGCTGTCCTCCGGTTGGGCCCAATAACCCTCGAAGACATGGTTGCCCCGGGCCA
Organism: Acidimicrobiales bacterium; assembly: GCA_019241495.1. Classification (GTDB taxonomy): domain Bacteria; phylum Actinomycetota; class Acidimicrobiia; order Acidimicrobiales; family Palsa-688; genus JAFAWZ01. Next base: position 7,889 of record JAFAWZ010000074.1, read on the forward strand.
GGACCTCACCGTCCTCGCTCGTCCGCATTCTCACCCCCACGGCGGGGGACGCCGGCTCGCGACAAGAGCTGGGCCCGCTGCTGAGGATCGGCGCCATCCCACTCGGCGCGGGCCCGGTTGATGGTTAGGAGCGGGGAGGTCTCGGTGAGGCCGTAAATCTGGATGAATTCCCAGCCCAGCTCCCCGCTGACCCGCTCGATGGTCTTGGACGGAGGAGGAGCTCCGGCCACCACGATGCGTACCTGGTCACCGCCGGGTATCTCCTCGCCCCGCTCTTTGCGGGCCGCGGCGGCGTCGAGGATGGCCGCCACCACTGCAGGCGCCCCGCACATGAGCGTGACACCGTGCTCGGCGACTCTCCGCAGGATCTCCTCGCCGTCCACCTTGCGCTGCACGATCTGCTTGCAGCCCATCGCTGTCACCGCGTACGGCATGCCCCAGCCGTTGCAGTGGAACATCGGCAAGGTGTGGAGGAATACGTCACGGTCGGTGACCGTCGTGTGCCAGCCGAAGATTGACGCGTTCAACCAGCAATTGCGGTGGGTCAGCTGCACCCCTTTGGGCCGGGCGGTGGTGCCACTGGTGTAGTTGACGCTCACGGTGGCGTTCTCGTCGGCCTTCCACCCGGCCGGACTTCGACCCGGCCCGGCCGGGTCGAACAGCCCGCGATCGTCGACACCGTCGAGCACGATGCGCTCCTTGGCTGTAACCGCCGAGACGGCGCCTTCGATCTCGGGGTCCACGAGCAGGACCGAAGCGCCCGAGTGCTCGACAATGTACTGCACCTCCTCGGAGTTGAGCCGGAAGTTGACCGGCACCAGGACCCGGCCGAACGCACTGACCCCGAAGAAGGAGATCATGAAACGGGTCGCGTTCGGGCTTACGATGGCCACCCGCTCCCCGTGGGCCACGCCCATGTCATCCAGGGCGAGAGCCATGCCACGGGCCCGGGCCTCCAGGTCCGCGTAGGTGAGCACGCCCAACGACCCGGGCGTTCCCGGCTCGTCGACGACAGCGGGGCGCCCGGCGTACACCGTCGCGGCCCGATCCAAGAAGTCCCCGATGGTCAGCGGCACTTGCATGGATCGTCCTCTCTACTGCGGCGCTGGTGTGGATCGACTCGGAACGCGTTCCACCCTAGGGACGTCCCCCTACGACGGACCGGGCTGTTCACGACGGGGACCCTTTTTCCTTGATCACCTCGATCCCCGCGTATGGCACGAGTGCCGGGGGAAGTCGGACCGAACCGTCCAGTTGCAGCCCGTGCTCCACCACCGCGGCCCACACCCGAGGGGTCGCCAAACCCGAGCCGTTCAGGGCGTGCACCAGCTCGTTCCCGCCGGCCTCCCGCCGGAACCGGATCTGTCCGCGCCGGGATTGAAAATCGGTCACCAGGCTGATCGACGCCACCTCGAGCCACCGGTCCACGCCGGGGGAGTAGACCTCCAGGTCGTAGACGCGCGCCGCGGAGAAGGTCAGATCACCAGCACACAGCTCCACGACGCGATAGGGCAGGCCGAGCATCTCCAGGGGTCGAGCGGCGTCGGCCACCAACGACTCGAACTCGGCATCCCCATCCTCCGGTCTGCACAGCTTCACCAACTCCACCTTGTGGAACTCGTGCAGCCGTTGCAGACCCCGGGTCTCCTTGCCGGCCGCGCCCGCTTCCCTTCGCCAGCAGACCGTGTAGGCCATGTAACGGCGGGGCAGGTCCGCCTCGTTCAGGATCTCCTCTTGGTGGAGGCCCATGAGCGCCACCTCACCGGTCGGTATCAACCACAGCTCGTCGTCACGGAGCCGGTATGCCTGGGTGTCGAACTTGGTCAGGTGGCCGGTCTTGGTTATCACCTCGGTCCGCACCAGGTGCGGCGGGATGATCTCCTCGTAACTGTCACGGTGTATGTCAAGGGCCAGCGCAGTCAGGCCTCTCAAGACCCGGGCTCCGTCGCCTTTCAGCACTGCGAACATGGCTCCGCTGAGCTTGGCCGCCCGTTTGCCGTCGAGGATCTCGAGGCGCTCACCGATGTCCCAGTGGGGCTCCCAGTCCCGGCCCTTGTAATCGTCGGGGTCGTACCTCTCGGTGCGCAGCACGACATTGTCCGCATCACTGCGGCCGTCGGGCACGTCATCGGCCGGAAGGTTCGGGATCCTGCTCATGACGTCATCCAGGTCGTCCTGGGCCAGGCGCATCTCCGCCTCGGCCGCTTCCAAGCGGGAGCTGAGCTCACCCATCTCGGCCCGGAGCGGCTCGGCCTCGTCCTGCCTCTTCTCCCGCATGAGCTCGCCGATCCTCGTCGCCCCCGCATTTCTCTCCTGGCGGAGGGATTCGACCTGCCTGACCAGCTCCAGCCGCCTGATCGCCAGCTGGCGGGCCTCGCCGGGCAAGGCCGGGTCGACCCCTTTTCGGGCCAGACGGCGGACCGTGGCGTCGTATTGGTCGAGGAGCAGCTTGCTGTCGATCATGCCGGAGCCGAGCCTACCGGCCGCCCGCCCGTCCCTCGCCGGACGACGCACGAGCCCGCCCCGGCACGGGCCGTGAGTCGGGGTCGTGATCTTCAGCAAACTATTAATCTGTGTTGAGACCACCTTAAGCCGCATGGGCTGCACTCTCCGCTGTGCTGGGTCCCATGCGTATATTCCGCCGGCCATCCAAGCCGGCCTTCGTCTTCCTCATGCCCCTCTTGGCTCTCGCCGGTGTCGCTGCCGGATGCGGCGGCTCCACGAAGGCGGCAACCAGCTCGACGACCTCGACCACAGTGGCC
>JAFAWZ010000183.1 GCA_019241495.1 Acidimicrobiales bacterium
GAGAGTTCTTCACGGTTCGGGGCGGGTCAGGCATACCGCGCCCGGCCGGGTTGCCCCGGGCCCGGCTCATGGTGGGCGGGAGCGGACTGCGTCGCACCCCAGCCATCGCCGGCCGGTTCGCCGATGAGTGCAACTGCATGGCCCGAACTCCAGAGGAGGCCGCCCCCTTCTTCGAAGCGTGCCGGGCGGCGTTCGAGGCCGCCGGCCGTGATCCGGCGACCATGAGACGGTCCCACATCCTGACCACGCTGTGTGCCGAGGACGACGCCGACGCAGAGCGCCAGGCCCGGGCGGCCGGTCTCACCGTCGATCAGCTCCCGCCCGGCCGGGTGACCACGCCGGCCGTGCTGGTCGATCGGCTGCGCGAGTGGGAGGCGGCCGGCTTGGACCGGGTCGTGATCTCTCGCAACGGTTCCATGGACCTGCCGAGCCTCCAGATGATCGGCGAACTGGTGTTGGAGAAGTTTCTCTGATGCTCGGATACGACGTAGAAGCGGTCGACGGATGGATCGCCGCCAATGCCTCCGATCTGAGACCTCCCTACACCTGGACCCAGCTGCAGGGCGGTCATTCCAACCTGACTTATCTGATCGAAGACGCGGAGGGGAGCCGAGCGGTCGTCCGGCGGCCGCCGCTCGGAGAGCTGCAACCCCGGGCCCACGACATGGCCCGTGAGTTCCGGGTGATCAGCGCCCTGTGGCCGACACCGGTCCCGGTTGCCAGGCCATACGCGCTCTGCCAGGACACCGAGGTCACCGGCGCCGTCTTCTACGTGATGGGTTACGTCGGTGGGCACACCGGAACGACCGACTGGGTGCCTGACGACGAGGCCCGCCGCCGGCTCAGCCTCAGCTTCATAGACACCGTCGCGGCCATGCACTCGCTCGATGTCGACGAGATCGGGCTCGGCGACCTGGCTCGTAAGGACAGCTACGTGCAGCGCCAGCTCAAGTCGTGGTACCGCTCATGGACCACGTCGGCGCAAGCCAGCTACGACGACCCCCGCACCCACGAGGTGCACGACTGGCTGCAGGAGCACATACCGGCCGAGTCGACTCCCCGCCTGGTCCACGGTGACCTCGGCTTCCACAATCTGATCGTCGGTGACGATGCCCGCCTGGCGGCCGTGGTGGACTGGGAGGTCTGCACACTGGGCGAACCTTTGTCCGACTTGGCGTTCGTCATCAACCGGTGGAACCCGGCGACCCACGGTGGCCCCGAGACGGGTTGGCTGCGCCACGACGAGATGATCGCCAGGTACGAGGAGAAGACGGGTGCCGATCTGGCTCGCCTCCCCTACTTCATAGCGTTCAACTACTGGCGCTCAGCGTGCATCCAACACGGGGTCTACACCAGGTACGTGCGCGGCCAGAAGTCGCATGAGGGCGTCGACGTCGACCACTTCCGCCAAGCCTCCGAGATCCGGCTGGGCCTGGCCGTCGATGCGATCCGATCCATGTCGGCCCAGACGACGATATCGGGCAAGCCAGCCTAATGAAGCTGGAGCCGGGGCAGGTCGCGGTGATCACCGGTGCGGCCAGCGGCATCGGCCTCGGTCTGGCCGAGGCGTTGGGCGGCCGCGGCCTGGGCCTGGTCATGGCCGACGTCGAAGGACCGGCGCTGCGCCAGGCGGCCGCCGATCTCGAGGGTCGGGGTGTGCCCGTGCTCGCTGTCACGGCCGATGTCTCGGACCCAGCGGCGATGGAGGCCTTGGCCGTCCAGACGTTGAGCCGGTTCGGCCACGTCGACGTGGTTTGCAACAACGCCGGTGTCGTCGGCCCCTGGGCGCCCATGTGGGAGCTCCAGGTCTCAGATTGGGCCTGGACGTTCGGTGTCAACCTGTGGGGCGTCGTGAACGGGATCCGGGCGTTCGTACCCCATCTGGTCGCCCAGGGATCGGGTCACGTCATCAACACGGCATCGATGGGTGGTCTGCGTCCCCTGCCCGGCAACGGTCCCTACTGCGCGACCAAACACGCAGTGGTCGCGCTCACCGAGACCCTTCAGGCCGAGCTCGACATGAAGGGCTCTCCAGTGCGGGCGACTGTCGTGTGCCCGAGTGTGGTGGCCACGAACATCTCCACCTCGGCCCGCAACCGGCCGGCCGATCTGGGCGTAGGAGCAGCCCCCGACAAGTCCCTCCGGCCCGGGGCGGCCAGCCGCAAGATGGTGTCTCCCGTCGTCCTCCAGCCGTCCGACGTGGCGGCGGCCATCCTGGCCGGCGTCGAGGCCGACAAGCTGTACGTGCTGCCCAGCCCGGGGAGCGACGAGATCCTGCGGGCCCGCTCAGAACGCGTCCTCTCCCAACTTTGAGGTGAGGCCCCGCCCGAGCCTGTGAGAAGATGCCACCGGCCGCATACGCATTCAGGATTCAGGTTACGGAGGGAGCACGATGGCCTGGGATTTCAGCACCGACCCCGCGATGCAGGAGCAGTTGGACTGGGTGGACGAGTTCGTGCGCGAGGAGTGCGAACCTCTGGACTATGTGATCCCACATCCGCGCGACATGAGAGACCCAGTGCGCCAAGAGCTGATACCCCCCCTGCAGGACAAGGTGCGGGCCCAAGGGATGTGGTCGGCGCACCTGCCGCCTGAGTACGGAGGCCAGGGGTACGGCTACGTGCGCCTGGCTCTGATCGAGGAGCTGCTGGGGCGCAGCAGCTCGGCGCCCAACGTGTTCGGTTGCCAGTCCCCCGACTCGGGCAATGCTCAGATCATCGCCCGGTACGGGACCGACGAGCAGAGGGAAGCCTACCTCGAACCCCTTCTGCAGGGGCGGCTGGTCAGCTGCTTCTCGGCAACCGAGCCTCAGGGAGGTGCCGACCCCACATTGTTCACGACCCACGCCGAGCTGGACGGCGACGAGTGGGTGATCAACGGGGAGAAGTGGTTCTCCAGCGGTCTGGAGTACTGCGCCTTCGCCATCGTCATGGCCGTCACGGAGCCGGACAACCCGCCCCACAGCCGCATGTCGATGTTTCTCGTCCCCACCACGACGCCCGGCATCAACATCCTCCGCAACGTGGCGGTCGGGATAGGCGAGGAGACCGGCATACACGCCCATGTTCGATACGAGGACGTGCGGGTCCCGAGGGAGAGCCTCCTCGGCCCCCGGGGCCGGGCCTTCGAGGTGATGCAGACGCGGATGGGCCACGCCCGCCTTGCTCTCGCGACCCGCTCACTCGGCCAGATGAGGCGGGCCCTGGACCTGATGGCCGAACGAGCGGTCTCGCGCCATACCAAAGGTGAGCCGTTGGCCCGCAAGCAGTTGGTGCAGGAGCACATCGCCGAGGCCTGGCTGGAGTACGAGACGTTCCGCCTGTTGGTGCTGCGCACCGCGTGGAAGCTGGACCAATTGCACGAGGACTACAAGGCGGCTCGCGGCGACATCTCGGCCGTGAAGATCATGTTGCCCCGGGTCATGCAGAGCATCGGGTGGCACGCCGCCCAGATCCACGGGTCGCTCGGGGTGTCCCACGACATGCCGTTCATCCACATGGTCAATGCCGCGGTGAACTTCGGCGTCGCCGACGGCCCCACCGAGGTCCACAAGGTCACTCTCGCTCGGGAGGCGCTGCGCGACGCCCGCCCGGCACCCGGGATGTTCCCCACCTTCCATCTGCCCGAGCGCCAAGCCCAGGCCGCTCAAAAGTACCGGGCGGTGCTCGAGCGTTACGACCGTGTGCCTGGGTGAACCGCCTGCCTGGGTGAACCGGGGCCTTCCCTGGTTTCTGTCCCGGATCCCGAAGCCGCGATGCTACCTTGGCCGGCACGCGATTGAGATCGGGGGAGGACGATGAGCAAACCGTTCAAGTTCGGGGTCATGTGCTCGACCGGGGAGTCGGCGGCCTCGGTCCGGGAAAACGCCCGCAAGCTCGAATCGCTCGGCTACTACAGCATCTTGTACAACGACCACTACGCGGGTCCGGGACGGGTCATGGAGGAGTCGAACCATCCCCCCCAACCGGTGGCGTCCATCCCGGCGGTGGTGGTCGCGGCCGAGGCCACCAGCACCCTCCGGGTCGGCTTCAGGGTGATCGCCGTCGACTACCACAACCCGGTGGTGCTGGCCAAGGAGCTGGCGACCATGGACGTCTTCAGCGGAGGGCGCCTGGAGATCGGCCTCGGCGCGGGCTGGATCGTGAAGGAGTACGAGGGGATGGGCATCCCCTTCGACTCGGCGGGTGAGCGAATCTCCCGTTTGGAAGAGACCATCCAGCTGGTCCGGGCGTGCATGGGGGACGGGCCCGTCGAGTTCCACGGCAGCCACGGGGTGACCGCTTCGGGCTTCGAGGCAACCCCCAAGCCGCTGCAGCGGCCATGCCCCCCGATCTCGGTGGGCGGCGGGGGTCCCAAGGTGCTCGCCATGGCGGCCCGGAACGCCGACATCGTCTGCTTCAACCTCAACAACCGGGCCGGCAAGATCAGCCCGGACGGTACGCAGGCATCCACAGCCGGGGAGACGGACAAAAAGATCGCTTGGATCAAAGAAGCCGCCGGACCACGCTGGGCCGATCTGGAGCTGGAGATCGGTGCCTATTACACCGCGGTCGTCGATGATGCGAAGGCCGCCGCAGAAGCGTTCACCGGTTACTTCGGGCTGACGAGCGAC
>JAFAWZ010000070.1 GCA_019241495.1 Acidimicrobiales bacterium
GTTCGTGTTCTCGGCCATCTCTGGTGGCTTGGCCGGCCTCGACCGGCCGGCCTTCACCGCAGCCATCCCCCGACTCGTCCCGACCCACGACTTCATCGCGGCAGCTGCCCTTTGGCAGGTGCAGTACCAAGTGGGGACGGTCGTGGGGCCGGCCGTGGCGGGGGTCATCCTGGCCAGTGGCGGTGTCGCCACGGTCTATTGGTTGGATGTGGCCAGCTTCGTGGTTTCCTTCGTGTCGGTGGTGGCCCAGCGGCCCCAGCCTCCTCTCGGGCCCGCCACTGCGGTCGGTTGGCGCGCCGTGGCGGAAGGGTTCTCCTACGTCCGCAGCCGCCAGGTGATACAGGGCGTCTACCTCCTGGACATCAACGCCATGGTCTTCGGTATGCCCCGAGCGCTCTTTCCCGCGCTCGGGCTCACCGTCTTCGGTGGCGGTGCCCGAGCCGTGGGTTTCCTCTTTGCGGCCCCCGGAGCAGGTGCTCTGGTAGGCGCGCTGACCACCGGTTGGGCCAATCGGGTGCGCCGGCAAGGGCGGGCGGTGATCATCGCGGTCGTGGCCTGGGGAGCGGCGATAGCCGCGTTCGGACTAGTTCGAGTCCTGTGGGTGGCGGTGGTGCTGCTCGCCCTGGCCGGATGGGCCGATGTGTTGTCGGCGGTGTTCCGCAACACCATCTTGAACACGACCGTTCCGGACAATCTGCGGGGCCGGTTGTCCGCCATCCAGATCGCGGTGGTCCAGGGTGGGCCTCGGCTCGGGGATCTCGAAGCGGGAGCCGTTGCCGATGGCCTCGGAGCTACTTTCTCGGTCGTCTCCGGCGGGTTGGCGTGCGTGGTGGGGGCGTTGCTCCTGGCGGTTGCCCTGCCGGGCTTCCGCCGCCAGGAGGTGGCGGGCCATCCGGTCGAGAGCCATCCGGTCGAGAGCCATTCGGTCGAGCCAGACCATTTGGTCGAGACAGGCCAGCCGGCGGCCCCCGCTTCTGAGGCAGGCGCCTGAGAAGCTGTCGCAAAACCCGCGGGAGGGAGAAGGCGGCGGCTCGTCGTTGACCGACTCGGCTCCGCGCACACATCCAGGGTATGAACCAGGGTGGCGGCGCTCGAACGCCGGACCGCTACTGTCCCCGACCGTGTTCGTCATCGAGGAAGCCCACGACGCCGACGCGGAGGTAGTGGAGGCCATCGGCAGCCTGCTGCCCCTCCTGTCCCGCTCGGCGCCTGCTCCGACACCCGAAGAGGTGGGGGAGATGGTGGAGTCACCGGCCACCATCTTGTTGATCGCCCGGGACGGCCCGGGAGGCCCCATCGTAGGCACGTTGACCCTCGTCGTGTTCCGGATCCCGAGCGGCGTCCGGGCCTTGATCGAGGACGTGATCGTGGCGGAGGCGACTCGTGGCCGGGGGTGCGGCGACCAGCTCACCCAGGCTGCGCTGGAGGCGGCCCGCCGGGCGGGCGCCCGCACCGTGGACCTGACGTCCCGCCCGTCCCGGGAGGCCGCCAATCGTCTCTACCAGCGCCTCGGCTTCGAGCGTCGCGACACCAACGTCTACCGGTACGACCTGTAGGCGCCCCGCCGACCTGAGCCGGGGATCTCTTGGGCAGCCGGCATCTCCCATTTGGATAAATCTCCCGGCGGCTGTAGCGAAGCTCTCGACTGCTTCTCAGCTGTCGGGGCCCAGCTCCTCCACCTCCAAGAGGGTGAACCCGTCGATGATGGTCCGCAACACCTGCTGGGCGACCCTCGGGTCGAGCCCCTGGTCCTTGGCCAACTCGGCGATGCGCCCCAGCATGCGGTCCTCCCGGGCCCGGTCCACCACCCCCATGTGGTGCGCCCGCTTGTAGACGACGACCTGCTGGACCAGGGCCGCTCGCTCGGCGAGGAGGGCGACCAGGCGCCGGTCGACGTCGTCGATGTCCTGGCGGATGCGATCCAGATCGAGTTCGGGGGGCATCTCGTTTTGGGGCACGGAACGATCATGCCGGAAAATGGACCGGTTCGTGCCGGCCGGGACCGGCTGCGCCCGAACACGCGGTGTGCCTCAAGACACAGCGGGGCCGGGCGCTGAACACCGCCATTTCCCCAGTCCCGGTTGGAGGGGGACCACCTGTACGGCGGTAGCATGCTGGGGACAAGTGTTGGCGTTCTCTCCTAGGGGGAGCAGTGGCTGAATCGATCACGGTGACCGACAATCGGACGGGTGAGGTAGTAGAGATCCCGATCACCGATGGTGGCATCAATGCAGACGAGCTCCGTAAGCTCCTCCCCGGCATCTGGTTCTACGACCCGTCGTTCATGACGACCGCCCTGGCGGCGAGCTCGATCACTTACCTCGACGGCGACGAAGGCATCCTCCGCTACCGGGGCTATCCCATCGAGCAGCTGGCTTCATCATCGACCTACCTGGAGGTCGCCTACCTGTTGCTGCACGGGGAGCTACCGAACGGGACCGAGCTCGAGCAGTGGACCCACGACATCCGGTACCACACCTACATACACGAGAACTTCCGCAAGCGGTTCTTCGAGAGCTTCCACTACGACGCCCATCCGATGGGGATGCTCGTGTCGGGGATCGCCGGCCTGTCCACTTTCTACCCGGAGGCCAAGGAGGTCCAGGACCCCAAGATCCGGGCCCAGCAGATCGTGCGGTTGATCGCCAAGCTGCCGACCCTGGCCGCTGCGTCATACCGCTACAGCCGGGGCATGCCTTTCGTGTTCCCGGACAACTCCTTGAGCTTCGCCGAGAACTTCCTCTCCATGATGTGGAAAGTGGCTGAGCCCCGCTACGAGGCGGACCCGGTCCTCTCGCGTGCGCTCGAGGTGCTCTTCATCCTGCACGCCGACCACGAGCAGAATTGCGGCACCCTGGCCATGCGAACCGTGGGGTCGTCTCACGCCGATCCCTACTCGGCGGCGGCCGCTGCTGCGGCGGCCCTCTACGGTCCCAGGCACGGGGGGGCCAACGAGGCCGTGCTCCGCATGCTCACCGAGATCGGGACAATAGGCAACGTCCAGGCCTTCATCGACGACGTCAAGAGCGGCAAGGGCAAGCTTCAGGGGTTCGGGCACCGGGTCTACAAGAACTATGACCCTCGGGCCAAGATCATCAAGCAGACCGCCGACGAGGTGTTCGAGGTAACCGGCAAGAACCCCTTGTTGGACATCGCGTTGAAGCTCGAAGAGGTCGCGCTGTCGGACGAGTACTTCGTCTCCCGGAAGCTCTACCCCAACGTGGACTTCTACTCCGGCCTGATCTACCAGGCCATGGGCTTCCCGACGGAGATGTTCACCGTGCTGTTCGCCATACCCAGGGTGGCCGGATGGCTCACCCACTGGCAGGAGCTCATCGATCAGGACGCCAAGATATACCGTTCGCGGCAGCTTTGGCCGGCTCGGGGTGATCGGGACA
>JAFAWZ010000092.1 GCA_019241495.1 Acidimicrobiales bacterium
CGCTGCCGTTCATCTGTTCGGCGATGCGGTCGAGGATCCTCTTGCCGAGCTCGGGATGGAACACCTCGCGTCCACGGAACATGATCGTGATCTTGACCTTGTGGCCTTCGCCGAGGAAGCGGGCCACCTGGCGGGTCTTGGTCTCGAAGTCGCCGGGACCGATCTTCGGCCGGTACTTCATCTCCTTGATGCCGCTGCTCGTTGTCTTGCGCCGGGACTCTTTGGCCCGTTGCGCCTCGTCGATGTGGACAGCAAGCAGCTGGGGATCAAACCCCTGCCCGAAGCTCTCTCCATCGCCCGACAACGTGATCTCGATCTGGTGGAGGTGGCGCCCGACGCCAACCCGCCCGTGTGCCGGATCATGGACTTCAACCGGTTCAAGTATGAAGCGGCCCAGAGGGCCAAGGAGTCCCGGCGCAAAGCCACGAGCACCAGCATCAAGGAGATGAAGTACCGCCCGAAGATCGGGTCGGGAGACTTCGACACCAAGACCCGCCAGGTCGCCCGCTTCCTCGGCGACGGCCACAAGGTCAAGATCACGATCATGTTCCGGGGCCGCGAGATGAGCCATCCCGAGCTCGGGAAGAAGATCCTCGATCAGGTCGCCGAGCAGGTCGCTTCGGTGGCCAAGGTCGAGGCCGCTCCCAAGCTCGACGGTCGCAACATGGTGATGGTCCTCGCCCCGGATCGCCGAGCTCAGGTCCGCAAGGCCCCGACGAGCGCCGGTTCCAGCGAGGACCCGTCACTGAACGGCGACCGGCCCGCCGCTCCGACGGAACCGCCGAGCGACGCCACCCGACCGGCCGAGGCATCGCAGCCGGCCCAGGCCCTGGCCACGGTCAGCCCGACCAGCACGAGTCAGGCCCAGACATCGCCCACCAGACCACTAGCAGCCGGATCCACAACCCCAACCAACGGGGGCACCTCGAGCGACCAGCTGCCCCAGGGCGGAACCCCGCCGAGCCCCAACTGAACCGACAACAGGAGTCGAGCCCGAAATGCCGAAGATGAAGACCGACCGGGGCGCTGCCAAGCGCTTCAAGATCACGGGCAGCGGCAAGCTGCGCCGCCGCCGGGCTTTTCGGTCCCACATCCTGGAGAAGAAGCCGACCACCCGCACCCGCCGCCTGGCACGAGAGGCCGATGTGGCCCCCGGCGACGTGAAAGCGGTCAAGCGTCTCCTCGGGATCTGATCCAGGCTACCTCGCCGCCCTCACCCACTTCCGTCCTCCGACAACCCGTCCTCTGACTTTCCATCTGAAAGGAGCCTCCGATGGCCCGGGTCAAGCGCGCCGTCCACAGCAAGAAGCATCGCCGAGCCGTACTCGAGCAGGCCCAGGGCTATTTCGGCAACAAGAGCCGCAGCTACCGGGCGGCTCACGAGCAGGTAATGCACTCGATGCAGTACGCCTTTCGGGACCGGCGGGCCCGCAAAGGTGACTTCCGCCAGCTGTGGATCCAACGCATCAACGCAGCCGCCCGTATCCATGGGATGAGCTACAGCCGGCTCATTGCCGGTCTCCGCGAAGCTGGGGTGGAGGTCGACCGGAAGATCCTGTCCGACCTGGCCGTCACCGACGAAGCGGCGTTCGCCGCCTTGGTCGAGGTGGCTCGCGCCGCGCTGGAGACCGGTGGGGCCAAGGCGGAGGCTCCGGCCGGGGCCGCCACCGCCTGACCGTCGGGCCCGATCCTGCAGGGCACCCATTCGTTCCGGAGCCGAGCGGTCCGGGACCTTCGCGCCCTCACAGGCGACCGCCGGGTGCGGTGGGAGGAGCGCCGGTTCGTCGTACAGGGACCCAAGCTCCTCGGAGAGGCCCTGAATGCAGGGGTGGTGCCCGACGCCGTCTACCTCGACGCGGCCGGGTCGAACCACACCTGCCGGACCCTGGCCGAGCGGGCCCGTGACCACGGGACGGAGGTGTTCGAGCTCGCCGCCGGCGTCCTCGCTCGAGCCTCAGACGAGGTCAACCCCCAACCCGTAGCGGCCGTCGTTCCCATGGTGGACGTACCCCTCGTCTCTCTGGCCGAGCCCATCCCCTCAGTCCTCTTGGTCTGCGTGGCCGTCCAGGATCCAGGAAACGCCGGCACCGTCGTGCGCTCCGCGGCCGCCTCCGGGGTGGGGGCGGTAATCTTCTGCGCGGGTGCCGTCGACATCTTCAACCCGAAGGCAGTGCGCGCCTCAGCCGGCGCTGTCTTCCACGTGCCCATCGTCGCCGGGCCTGGCCCGGCCGAAGTTCTCGGTCAGCTCGGTGACTGGGGGTTCACTCGCCTGGCCACCGTCGCCAGAGGCGGTCGCGACTACGCCACCGTCGATCTGGGCTCGCCGACCGCCCTGGTGCTCGGAAGCGAGACCCATGGGCTGCCCGACAGCCTCACCGACCGCCTCGACGGGCGGGTGACCATCCCCATGGCCTCATCCAGCGAATCTCTGAACGTGGCCATGGCGGCGACCATCTTGTGCTTCGAGGCGGCCCGGCGCGGCCGGGCGGACCGGCCGGGAGAGGCCGGAGCCGGGCCACCCCGATGAGCCAGCGAGAGCTGTTGGACCGGCTGCCCGACGGGATCCTCCTCCTCGACTCCTCCCGCTGCATCACCGGGGTGAACAGCGCGATGCTCGCTCTCACCGGCTTCGGGGAGAACGAGCTGGTTGGCCGCAGCTGCGACGGTCTGATCGACTGGCATGACAGCAGCGGCCGGGAACCGGCGGGCGGAGCTTGGCCGGCGCCGACGCGCCTGCGCGGCACCAAGGCGATCACCCCCCAACTGGTGCTGGTCCACCGGGCCGGCGCCGATCCCGTGCCCATGACCGTGACGGGCACCTACGACCGCGACAGCGGCGGCCACCTCTCGGGGGCGGTGCTCAGCCTCCGCCCGCCGCCTCGGGGGCGGCCCCGTGTCCCGGGTGGAATCGAGATCGTGTCCACCGTCAGCCACGAGCTGCGCAGCCCGCTCACCTCGGTAAAGGGATACACCAGCCTCATGCTCAACCGGTGGGAGCGGCTGACCGACGAGCAGAAGAAGATGATGCTCGGGCAGGTGAACCACGACGCCGATCGGGTGACCCGCCTGATCACCGAACTGCTCGACATCAGCCGGCTCGAGACCGGTCGCCTCACCCTGCGCCGCCAGATGATCGAGGTGCCCCGCCTGGCCGCGTGCGTGGTCGAGAAGGTCGCCCTGGAGTACCCGCAGCTCGAGGCGAGAACGGTCTTCCCCCCGTCGTTTCCCAAGGTCTACGCCGATCCCGACAAGATCGAGCAGGTCCTCACCAACCTGGTCGAGAACGCCTGCAAGTACGCGTCTCCCCGCGGCCTGGTCATCGACGGGACCGTGGAACACGACGCGGTGACCGTGCGGGTCCACGATCAGGGAGAAGGCATCCCGGCTTCGGACATACCCAAGGTGTTCACCAAGTTCTTCCGCCGAGCGAGCGGGCGGCCCACCGGGTCGGGGCTCGGCCTTTGGATCAGCCGGGGCCTGGTCGAGTCGCACGGCGGGGAGCTGCAGGCCGAATCAAATGTCGGCAAGGGATCGACTTTTCGGTTTACCCTTCCTCTTCTCGATCTCGACCGGCTCCAGGAATCGTGACCACCCCCCCCAATCCCGATCTCGAATACATCACTGCTGCCGCGGCGGCCGCTCTCGACGAGGGGCGACGCCGGTTGGACTCCGCCACTACTGCCGCTCAGTTCAGCGAAGCGGAGCGCGACGTGCTCGGGAAGCGGTCGGCTCTCGCCACGCTCAACACCCTCCTCGGGCGCGCCCCCCAAGCCGACCGCAAGGCCGCCGGCGCGGCCATCCACGCCGCTCTCGTCGCCCTGCGGGAGTTCGCGGCCGAGCTTTCAGGGGACTGGGAGGCTCGACGCAGGGAAGAGCGGATCAGCGCCGAGCGCTTGGATCTGACCGAATACTCGGCCGGCCCGGCGCTCCCTCCCCTCCCAGGGACGCGGCGCGGCATCGGGCATCTGCACCTGGTCACCCAGACCCGCGACGAGCTGGAGGACACCTTCGTGGCCATGGGCTTCACCGTGGCCGAAGGCCCAGAAGCCGAGACCGACTGGTACAACTTCGAGGCCCTCAACATGCCCCCCGCCCACCCCGCCCGGGGCATGTGGGACACCCTCTATCTGCGCCTCGGGCCGCCTGAGTCGGTGCTCCTGCGCACCCACACGTCCCCCGTACAGATCCGCCTGATGGAGTCGGGCCAACTGCCCATATACAGCGTCATGCCGGGACGTTGCTACCGGCGCGACACCCCCGACGCCCGCCACCTCCCCGTCTTCCACCAGATCGAAGGTCTGGTCGTCGACGAGGGCATCACCTTCGGGGACATGGCCGGAGTGATCGAGTCGTTCACGACCGCCTTTTTCGGACCGGACATCCATTCCCGCTTGCGACCCTCCTATTTTCCGTTTACCGAACCGTCGGCCGAGTTCGAGGTCACCTGCCCCATCTGCTCCGGCTCTGGGTGCCGCACCTGCAGCGGATCGGGGTGGATCGAGCTGGGGGGCTGCGGGATGGTCGACCCGAACGTGTTCGCCGCGGTCCATGTCGACTCCGAGAAGTACAGCGGTTTCGCCTTCGGCTTCGGCATCGATCGTCTGGCCCAAGTCCGTGCCGAGCTGTCGGACATGCGGCACCTCCTCGACAACGACGTCCGTTTCCTCACCCAGTTCTAGGACCTGTTATGCGCGCACCTCTTTCTTGGCTCCGGGACTACGCGCCGCTCGCCGCGCCCATTAGCAGGTTGGCTCAGATCCTCTCGGAGCTCGGGCTGGTCGTGGAAGGGATCGAAGAGGTCGGGGCCGGGCTCTCCGACGTCGTGGTCGCACGAGTACTGGACATCCGGCCCCATCCCCAAGCCGACCGCATCCGGTTGGTGGACGTGGACCCGGGCGACGGCGGCCCCCTGCAGATCGTGTGCGGAGCGTGGAACTTCTCAGTCGGTGACATGGTTCCCCTGGCACCTGTCGGGGCGGTGCTCCCTGGCGAGTTCAAGATCTCCCTCCGCAAGATGCGAGGTGAGGTATCGAACGGGATGCTGTGCTCGGCCCGCGAGCTCGACCTGCCCGAAGATCCCTCTGCCGCCGACGGGCTCATGATCCTTCCCGGCGACGTGGCCCCCCCGGGAACCCCCCTGGCCGAAGCGCTGGATATCGAACCCGATGTCGTGTTCGATCTCGACGTCAGCCCCAACCGGCCTGATGCCCTGTGCATGGCGGGCATCGCCCGAGATGTCGCTGCCGTCCTGGGCGAAGCCTGGGCGGTGCCGGCCTGGCCTCCTCCCGTGGCGGTGGACCCGTCGCTACCGGCTGCGTCGGTGAAGGTCGAGGCGGGCGATCTCTGCCCTCGCTTTACCGGCACGATCCTCGAAGGTGTCCCGCGGGGGTCGTCGCCGGCGTGGCTGGCCCGGCGGCTGACCTTGGCCGGGATGCGGCCCATCAGCGCGGTGGTGGACGTGTCCAACTACGTGATGCTCGACGTGGGCCAGCCCAACCATGCCTACGACCTCGGGGGGCTGGGTGGCGGCGGCATCCTGGTCCGCCGGGCCCGACCGGGCGAGCAGCTCGAGACCTTGGACGGGGCGCTCCGCTCCCTCCGGCCCGACGACTGCCTGATCTGCGCCTCGGACGACACCGCGGTCGGATTGGCCGGGATCATGGGGGGTTCGCGCGCCGAGATAGGCTCGTCGACCGATCGGGTCCTTCTCGAGGCGGCCTGGTTCTCCCCCCCGGCCATCGCCCGCACCGGCATTCGCCTTGGATTGCACTCCGAGGCGAGGGTTCGCTTCGAGCGAGGTGTCGATCCCGCGGTCGCAGACCTGGCGGTTGACCGCTTCGCCGCGCTGCTCGGCGCCACCACCGACGGGCTGCGGCGAGGTCCGACCACCGATGTCCGCGACCCTTCCCTGCCCGCCCCGCCGTCGATCCAGCTGCGCACCGTCCGGGTCAACGCCATCCTGGGCACCTCGCTCGTAGATGACGACCTGGCCCACCTCCTCGAGCCCATCGGCTTCGCCGTTCGCCCCGACGGGCCGGGGCGGTTCTCCGTCGACGTCCCGACCTGGCGCCTGGAGGTCGCGCGCGAGATCGACCTGATCGAAGAGGTCGCCCGGATGTGGGGCTACCAGCGGATCGAGCGGACCGTACCGGCCGGGGCCCGCCAGCGGACCGGAGGTCTCGACCGCCGCCAACGCGAACGACGCCTGGTCCGATCCGTTCTCACCGGTGCCGGCTTCGACGAGGCATGGACCACCACCTTCCTGGCCCCTGACGACCTCGGGCGGGCCGGTCTCGACCCGCCCGCGGTCGAAGTGGAGAACCCCCTCGACCGGTCGGAGTCGGTCCTGCGCTCCTCGCTTCTGCCCGGCTTGCTGAAGGCCCTGAAGTTCAACCTCGATCGCCAGCTCGACGACCTGGCCTACTTCGAGCTGGGCCGGGTGTTCGCCCTGCCGGTCGGCGGCCCCGAGCTGCCGAGAGAGACCGTGCTGCCGAGAGAGACCGAGCGGCTGGGAGTCGTGGTCCTGCCGTCAGGCGAAGGAAGGCAGGCAGCGGCCGCCTCGGTCGTGCGGGCATGGGTCTGGCTGCGAGACCGGCTCCGCCTGGAGGGTGCATCGATGGTGGCGGCCGCCGGGCCGGGCCTGCACGCCGGGCGGTCGGCCCGGCTGCTGGCCGGCGGCCTCGAGCTCGGCTACGTCGGAGAGGTCGATCCCGACGTCGCTACGGCCCACGGCTTGTCCGGTCGGGTCGGCTACCTCGACCTGTCGCTGGACGCTGTCCTCGAGGCGCCCCGCCAGCCCCGGCTGGCCCGTGACGTGAGCCGATACCCAGCCTCGGACATGGACCTGGCCTTCGTCACCCCGGACCCGGTGAGCGCCCAGGACCTGGCCGCCGCCCTCCGCCGGGCCGGCGGCGAGCTGCTCGAGGAGCTCGAGCTGTTCGACGTCTACCGCGGCGACACCATAGGGGAGGGCCGGCGGTCCCTCGCCTTCCGGGCCCGGTTCCGGGCCGGAGACCGTACCCTCGGCGAGCAGGAGCTGACCGCGCTACGCCAAGAGCTGATCGCCGCGGCCAGCGGGCTAGGGGGGACCCTCCGTACCTAGAGAGCGATCTGGGGGTTCGTTTGTGACGCGTAAGCCGCACCATTTGCGGATAGCGCGTCACAAAGGCCAGCCGCGGGCAGCCGCCCTGTTACAAGCGGCGGATCCGGGCGATCCGCTCGGTCCGGTAGCTCGCCACCTTCGTGCTCCAGCTGTCGAGGGGCCGGGGTCGGTCGTTGCCGAAGAACGTGGTCAGCGGACCCTCGAGGGCATAGGAGTCGGCCCCGTCGATCCGTTCGACTGATTCGTCGGTGAGGGTGATCTCGAAGGACATGACCCCATGGTGCGCCTACCCACCTGTGGAAAACCAGATCTCCA
>JAFAWZ010000025.1 GCA_019241495.1 Acidimicrobiales bacterium
GGCCGAGCGCGACCAGGACCGCACCGAGGAGAACGATGGCGGCCCACTCGACGGAACCCACGCCGAACAGCAGCAGGGCCCGATCCCGGGCCGACCAGCCCGGCTGGTGGCGCACGGCGGTGAGAATGGCATTGACCCAGCCCAGGCCGTAGGCCACGAGAATGGCCGCCCCGGCGATCAGGAACGGGGGTTCGGAAACAAGCGGTAGCTCCGGGCCCTTGACCCGGGCGCCGAGGCCCCGCAGCCGCTCCGCCCAGTCGGGCCGCGGGGATCCCGGCGGGGGCGGCGGCGGGCCTGTGATCCAGGGCCCAGGGTCGGAACCGGACATGACTCCTCCGTACCATACGCCCCCGCAGTCAATGCTGGGCCCGCCATCACCGGTGACATCTATTGGACAGCTTGGCCGAGTAGACTACATCTCCGATAACGATGGATCTGCGCCAGCTGCAAGCCCTCATAGCCATCGCCGACCACGGCAGCTTCTCCTCGGCCGCCGCCGCTTTGCGCACCGTCCAGTCCAACGTGTCGAGCCACATCGCCCGTCTGGAGCGCGAGCTCGGCGCTCAGCTCGTCGACCGCCAGAGCGGGCGCCTGACCGAAGAGGGCAACGCGGTGGTGGCCCGGGCCCGTCGGGTGTCGGCCGAGCTGGAGGCGGCCGTGTCCGATGTAGCCGCCCTACGCCACGAGATCTCCGGCACCGCCCGGATCGGCATGATCGGCACCACGGCCCGCTGGCTGGCCCCTCTCCTGCTCGATCGCATGGCGGCCAAGCACCCGAAGGTCCGCCTGTTGATAGGCGACGGCACCTCGGCGACGCTCGAGCCGCTCCTCGCGGCCGGGTCGCTCGACGCGGCGGTCGTCAACCTGCCGCAGAGCAACCCTGACCTGGTGGAGCGCCCGCTCTTCGACGAGGACCTGCTCCTGGTCGTTCCCCGAGGCCATCCCCTGGCCGGGCGCGACCGGGTCGACATCGAAGACCTCGACGGCCTGCAGCTCCTCTTGCCGGTACCAGGGACCAACTTTCGCAAGGAGATCGACGACGCCTGCCGGGCGGCCGGCGTCACCTTGGCCCCCCGAGCGGAGCTGGACGGGGTCCGGTTGATCGCCTCGTTGACGCTGCGGGGCTACGCACCTGCGATCCTGCCCGCCACCGGCGCGACCGACGGCCTCGGCTTTCCCCGGATCCGGGTGGTCGGGCTGCCCCCGAGAACGGTGGGCCTGGTGGTCCGCCGCCGCAACCTGCCGAGTGCGGCGGCTCGAGCCATGCTCGACGTTCTCGAAGAAGTGGTGAGCACCAACCTCGACCCGGCCCGGGGTCTCCATCCTCCCTCCCGGGAGAGAGAAAGCGTCTAGGAAGCCCGCAGCTGGCGCAGGACGTAGGGGAGGATGCCGCCGTGACGGTAGTACTCGGACTCCTTCGGGGTGTCGATGCGCAGGGTCACGGGGAACTCGACCGTCGAGCCGTCGCCCCGTAGGGCCGTGACCGACAGCTCCCGGGGGAGGTCCTCCAGCCCCGTAATGTCGAACTCCTCCTCGCCGCTGAGCCCCAACGACTCGGCGCTGTCGCCGGCGTGGAATTGGAGCGGTAGCACTCCCATGCCCACCAGGTTCGAGCGGTGGATCCGTTCGAAGCTCTCGGCGATCACGGCCCTCACCCCGAGCAGGGCGGTGCCCTTGGCCGCCCAGTCGCGCGAGGATCCGGACCCGTACTCCTTGCCGGCCAGGATGATCAGCGGGGTGCCATCGGCCTCGTAGCGCTTGGCCGCGTCGTAGATGGTCATCGCCTCACCATGCTCATCGGGCGCCGGTGGGAAGTACCGGGTGACACCACCCTCGGTGCCGGCGGCCAGCTGGTTGCGCAGGCGGATGTTGGCGAAGGTGCCCCGGATCATGATCTCGTGGTTGCCCCGCCGCGATCCGTAGGAATTGAAGTCCGCCTGCTGCACCCCCCCGTCGATCAGCCAACTCCCGGCGGGACCGTCCCGGCGTATGTTGCCCGCCGGTGAGATGTGGTCGGTCGTGACGCTGTCGCCCAGCTTGGCCAGCACCCGCGCCCCTCGCACCTCGCGGACGGCGGGCGGCGTCATGGTGATGCCCTCGAAGTACGGCGGTTGGCGCACATAAGTCGACGTCGGGTCCCACGCGTAGGCATCCCCGGTCGGCACCTCCAGGCTCTGCCACCGTTCGTCGCCATCGAACACCGAGTCGTAGGACGAGGCGAACATCTTCGACTCGACCGACGAGCCGATCACCTCGGCGACCTCTTGCGGGCTGGGCCAGATGTCGCGCAGGTAGACCGGCGCGCCGGAACTGTCGGTTCCCAGAGGCTCGCTCACTATGTCGACGTTCATCGACCCGGCCAGCGCGTAGGCGACCACCAGCGGAGGCGAGGCGAGGTAGTTCATGCGCACGTCGGGGCTGATCCGGCCCTCGAAGTTGCGGTTCCCCGACAAGACCGAGACGACCGCCAGGTCCCCCGTGGCCACCGCGGCCGAGATCGGCTCGAGGAGCGGTCCGCTGTTGCCTATGCACGTCGTGCATCCGTAACCGACCAGGTCGAAGCCGAGCTTGTCCAGGTAGGGGATCAGCCCGGCCCGCTCGTAGTAGTCCATGACGACCTTGGAACCCGGGGCGAGAGTGGTCTTGACCCACGGTTTGGCCTGTAGGCCCTTCTCCACCGCGTTACGGGCGAGCAGGCCGGCGGCCACCATGACCGACGGGTTGGACGTGTTGGTGCACGAGGTGATGGCGGCGATGACCACGTGGCCGTGATCGAGCTCGAAGCGCGTGCCGTCGTCGAGCGTGACCGGAGTCGGATTGCTGGGAGCCGAGGCGCTCCCGCTTTGTCCGAGGACCTGAACCACGGATTTGCGGTACTCCGGTGCAGCCTGGTCCAGGCGCACCCGGTCCTGGGGCCGGGCCGGGCCGGCCAGCGAGGGAACCACGGTCGACAGGTCCAGGCTCAGCCGCTCCGAGTAGTCGGGGCGATGGGCCGGGTCGTGCCAGAGGCCCTGCTCCTTGGCGTATCGCTCGACCAGGTCGATGCGATCCCGGCTGCGGCCGGTCAGCTCCAGGTAGCGGAGGGTCTCGTCGTCGATCGGGAAGATGGCGCAGGTCGAGCCGTACTCCGGGGACATGTTCCCGATCGTGGCCCGGTTGGCCAGCGGGACCGACCCGACCCCCTCGCCGTAGAACTCGACGAACTTGCCCACCACCCCGTGGCGCCGCAACATCTCGGTGACGGTCAGCACCAGGTCGGTGGCCGTCGATCCTTCGGGCAGAGCTCCGGTCAGCTCGAAGCCGACCACGCGGGGTATGAGCATCGAGACCGGCTGGCCGAGCATGGCCGCCTCGGCCTCGATCCCGCCGACGCCCCAGCCCAAGACGCCCAGCCCGTTGATCATCGTCGTGTGCGAGTCGGTGCCGAGCAGTGTGTCGGGATACGCCTGGCCCGCCTCGTTGGTGAAAACGACGCGCGCCAAGTACTCGAGGTTCACCTGGTGGCAGATACCGGTATTCGGGGGCACCACCCGCAATGTGTCGAACGCCGCCTGGCCCCAGCGGAGGAACCGGTACCGCTCGGCGTTGCGCTCGAACTCGAGCTCGGCGTTGCGCTTGAAGGCGTCGGGTGTGCCGTAGAAGTCGGCGATGATCGAGTGGTCGATGACCAGCTCGGCGGGGATCAGCGGGTTGACCCGATCGGGATCACCTCCGAGCGCCTTCATCGCATCGCGCATGGCGGCCAGGTCCACGACGGCGGGTACCCCGGTGAAGTCCTGCATGAGGATCCGAGCCGGGGCGAAGGCGATCTCCTCGGCCGGCTCGGCGTCGGGGTCCCACCCGGCCAACGCCCGCACATCGTCGGCTCGCACGCTCACCCCGTCCTCGTGGCGCAGAAGGTTCTCGAGGAGGATCTTCAGGGAGTACGGCAGTCGGGAGGCTCCCTCCACGGCGTCGAGGCGGAAGATCTCATAGGAATGCCCGGCCGCGTCGAAACGGGCCCGAGCCCCGAAACTGTCGTGTACGTCAACCATGGACCACAGTCTGGCTCACCGGTCCCCGACGGCGACAAACAGCGGAGCGCAAGGAGCAAAACGCCCGTCACTCCCGTTGAGCATCCTTTTCCCACAGATTGCGGAAACGTTGTCCGCCCCGGGCTGTGAGGGTGTTCTGGGCTCGTCTACCATTTGTAACGATATCGGTCAAAACAAGGGGCGCAACGTGTTGGACGATCGAGGTTTGGACGAACAGACCGTCGTAGCAGGGGCCAGAGGACAGAAGCGGCACGCCATCGACAACCTGGCCTGCCACCTGCTCCGGCCCCGGGCCTGATCCGGCGCCGGGTGGTCGGGGCATGTCCGAAGCGGGACAGACCATGAGTGCCGGTGTGCAGACCACGGCCATAGCCGCCCTCGAGGTGGTGCCTTTCGCCATGCTGATCGCCGACGCGTCGGGCCAGGTAATGGCCGTCAACCAGCGGTGGATCGAGCTTTCCGGGCTGCGCCGGGCCCCGTCGCTCGGCACCGGCTGGCTGAGCGTGGTGGAGCCCGACTCGCGCGGGCGGCTGCGGGCGGACGCGGTCCGGGTCGGTCGCGAAGGTGGCAGCGCCACCGCCGACTACCAGCTTGGCGGCCCGCCTAACGGCCGGTGGACCCGGTGGTGGATCAGCCGGCACGAGCTCGAAGGCACGGGCCTGGTCGCCATCGCGGTGGCTGACGTGCACGACGACTACGCCCGCCAGGCGAACCTCTACCATTTGGCCACCCACGACTCGTTGACCGGCCTGATCAACCGGAGCCATTTCATCGAGTCCATCGACCAGGCCCTCCGGCGCAACCAACGCCTGGCCCGCCACGTGGGTGTGGTCTACGTGGATCTCGATGGCTTCAAGCGGGTCAACGACCGCGGTGGCCACTCCCTCGGCGACCGGGTGCTCTTCGCCATCGGGGCCCGCCTGCGCCACGCAGTGCGCTCCGCCGACATGGTCGCCCGCATCGGTGGGGACGAGTTCGCCGTCCTGTGCGAGGGGCTGAACGAAGCCGAGCAGGCCGACGTAGTGGCCCGCCGCATCGGGCAGGCGCTCACCGAGTCGGTAGACCTCGACGGCGAGCGGTGGGCCGTCGTCGCCTCGGTAGGCGCGGCGGTGGACATGGGCGGCCCCGATACTGCAGAAGAGCTCGTCGATCGAGCCGACCGGGCCATGTACACGGTGAAGCTGTCGCGCCGGACCAGCGCCGACCGCGACGATGACCGCGCCGGCGCCAGCCCGCAGGCGGTGGCGCTGCGCGAGCGCGACGACGATGGCCCGGCGGCCACTCCCGACCCCGGTACCCCCTCGCCCGTTCGGCGGTGGGAGGACTCGCGACGGCCGGCCGCCCCGGTGGGCTCGCCGACGCCGCCCAGCCCGGTGCCGAGCCCCGTGCCGAGCCCAGCGGCCGATACGGCCAAGGCAGCTGAGACGGCTGAACCCCAACCCGCGCCCGCGTTGGAGCCAGAGCCGGCCGGCGACGATGACCCGGCTCGGAGCCGTCTGCTGAACGACGTCGTCACATTGCGCGAGAGCATCGAGTCGATCAGGCGGATGCTGGATCGGCTACTGACCACCGACCAAGGCGCGGCCGAGGCCCGAGAGAGGCGGGAACCGCCCAACCGGGATTAGTCAAGGTCGCCCTGGCGGGCGGCCTGTTCAGGCTTGAAAATGGGGTGTGTTGCCCGCTGACGTCGTTGTTCTATGGCTCGTTGGAGGCCGTGGATTAGTCGGACGCGGGGAGTGGCGCTTTGGGCCTTTCAGTGTTGC
>JAFAWZ010000035.1 GCA_019241495.1 Acidimicrobiales bacterium
GGCGGCGTCTAGTATCCCGCGCCGACGAATCGCCGGGTCACCGGTAGATCCCTCTTTTGTTTCCGCTCAAGGACCGCGCCAAAATGCCCAAAGACGACCTGGATGACGAACTGATCGAAGAGTCCGACGATGACATGCCGGAGGATCTCGACGAGGAGGACCTCGATGGCCTCGATGACGACGAGGACATAGAGAACCTCGACGACGACGATGGGGACATCGAGAACCTCGACGACGGCGACGGCAGCGACGACGAGGGTGGCGGCGATGACGACGGCACCACCACTACCGCCGTCGCTTTGAAGGCACGCGAGGACGAGGAGGAGGAAGAGGAAGAGGAGGACGAGGATTCAGACGACGTCGAGGCCAGCCTCGACGTGATCCTCAAGGAGCGGCTGGTCGTCATCGACGACGAAGAGGAGGACGAGGACGAGGAGGACGTCGTAGACGGCGACGAGCGGGGTGAGAGCCCGCTCCGGGTCCTCCCGAAGCAGCCCGGCGAGTTCGTCTGCCAATCGTGCTTTCTGGTCAAGCATCCCAGCCAGCTGGCCGACCCCGAAGCGCAGCTGTGCCGCGACTGCGTCTGAGACAACGTCTGACCGACCCCGGTATCTATGGTGGGGGAGAGGCGTGACTTGGCTCCGACCGGCTCCAAGGGGCAGGATCAGGTTGTGACCGAGGCGCCCAAGCCGGTGACCAGCGCGCTGGACTTGTTCGTGTACGCCCCGGTCGGCCTGGTCGTCACCGCGGTCGAGGAGCTGCCCATGCTGGTGGCGAAGGGGAGGGAGCGGATCGAGGCCCAGGTGACCATGGCCCGGCTGGTAGGGCAGTTCGCCGTGGCGCAGGGCCGCCAGCAGCTCGAGCGGCGGTGGAACCAGGCCGCCTCACCCTCGCCGCCCCCCGCCGATCCTGACGTGTCTTCTGAGGACTCGACCGCGCTCGACGACCGATCCGATCTGTCACCGGCGACCCGTCCGGTTCCAACCGGGGAGTCACCGCGTTCGGCCGAGCTGGCCATCCCCGGTTACGACTCTTTGTCCGCGTCCCAGGTCGTGCAACGCCTGGCCGGCCTGTCCGAAAGCGAGCTGTCGGCGGTCGGCGCCTACGAGCAGGCGGGCCGGGCTCGGCGTACCATCCTGAACCGGATCAGCCAACTGCAGGGCCGGTAGTCCGCGGACCGGCAGGGGTTCAAACCGGTGGAAGCCGCCCGTCTGGCCACTGAGGCCGATCTCGATGTCCTGGTTGCCTTGTGGGAGCGCTCGGTAGCCGAGCTGGACGGCCAGCGCGGAGGAGCTCTACTGGCCGGTGGACTGGTGCGCGGCGATCTTCGGCGGTTCCTGAACGAGGCGCTGGTCGATCCCGACCGGGCCGTGGTGCTCGGGCTGATCGACGACGTGGCGGTCGGGCTGGCCTCGGCCGTGGCCGAACGCCGCCGCCGCGAACCGCTGGCCGTGCTCGAGGTCGTCTACGTCGACTCCGGGGCCCGCCAGATCGGTGTGGCCGGGGCCATGGTCGATGTGATCAGCGCGTGGTGCCGCTCGCTCGGTCTCGTCGGGATTGACGCTCCCGCCCTACCAGGAAACCGCCCCGCCAAGGCGTTCTTCGAGAGCCACGGTTTCTTGGCCCGCCTTCTGGTCATGCACCACCCGGTCGAGATCGACGGCGATGGTGATTCCTGAGGTCTGCGTCGGGGCGGTCGCGGTCTTCGACGACCGGATCCTCCTGGTACGACGGGGCCGGATGCCCGGGCTCGGCACGTGGTCGGTCCCGGGCGGGCGGGTCGAGCCGGGGGAGACGCTGGCCGAGGCGGTGGTCAGGGAGCTGCGGGAGGAGACCGGGCTCTCGGCCGTGTGCGACTCGTTGATCGGGTGGGCCGAGCGCATCGGTCCGGATCACCACTTCGTCATCCTCGACTTCGGGGTCACCGTCCTGGACGCCTCCGATCCGGTGGCCGGAGATGACGCCGACGAAGCTCGATGGGTGGCCCTGGAAGAGGTGGCGGCCCTGGCTCTGGCCGACGGCTTGGCCGAGTTCCTGCACGACCACGGGATCCTGGAGACCTTCTCCTAGCTGTATTGACTATTGGTCGGGTTGGGGGCCGGCCTCGGCTGTTTGGCCAGGATCGGTGGGTTGGCCAGGATCGGTCATCGGGCCGGCGTCGCCGGTGTGCCGGGCCTCCCGAGGCGATCGGGTTCCGCCTCCCTTGCGTCCCGGGCGAGCGGCCGGCGCGTCGGTCCGCCGCCGGGGCGCCATGGGCGCCGGCGGGGGAGGGATGGTCACACCCAAGAGTTTGGCCAGGGCCGGGATCGTCCCAGAGAGCTGGTGCGCGGCGCGCTTCAACTCCGGCGGGGCGCTCTCCGGCAGACCGGTCGGGACGATCGAGCGTCTGACGGGAGACTCGGCGGCCGCCTCCAAGATGGCAGCCCAAAGATCCGAGACAGTCTCAGGCGTCATCGCCTTACCCGCCGCGGTAGCGAGCTGCTGAGCCAACTCGGTGTCCAAGCGAGCTGAAGGCTCCGGCGGTCGGGCCGACAGCCTGAGGGCCCGCACGACCTTGCCGGAGTCGAGGTGGGCCGTGATCTCCTTGGCCCAGTCCTGATCGAGCTTGTTGACCCGGCCCTCGAGGGCCTCCCGTAGGTTGGCGGCTAGGGCCCGGGTCTCGTCGTCGCGGGCCAAGTCGGCCCCGGCCACCACCGACCGGAGATCGCGCATCGAGATGTGATCGAGCGACGACGCTGCCGCCTCCGCCCGGTCCCTCCACTCCGCGGCCCGCACGCGGGGAAGAAGCTGCTCGGCCATGGCGATCAGCTCCTCGGTGTTGGGGGCAGCCCGCCCTTCCGCTTGGGCCTTTTCCCGTTCGAGGTGCAACGCGGTGCGAACAGCCGGGATACCACCCCTCAAGACCTGTTCCGCGACGGCTTGCTGCTCAGGCGCCAGAGACTCCATCAGAGCGGTGCGGTGAGCGCTACCTGGGTTGAGGCGCGGGGCCCTGACCCGCTCGGCTCGGGAGGTCGAGCGACCGCCTTCCCCTGGGGCGCGCCGGGGCCGCGGCGACTCGGGGGCCGCGCCTCGTGGCCGGCCCCGGCCGGTCTCGGGCTGCTCCCGGTCCGGCGAGCCGGTATCGGTCGACCCGGTAGCACCCGAGTGCGTCGGGGCACCGGGCCGACCCGGCCTGGTGCCGCCTCCGTCCCGCTCAGGGCGCTGGCCCTCCTCCCGGCGGGGGCGACGGGTCTGGGGGCGCCCTGCCGTCCTTTCCTGACGGCGGTTTCCTTCGTCGCGTTCGCGCTGGCGTTCGCCCGGTCTGCGAGACGACCGACCCACCAGCTGGGTGGTGACGCCCGGCTCTGGCCGCCCGGATCCCACTATCTCGATCCGCTGCGGTTCGGGCCGGTTGTCGGACTTGGCCACTGCCACCGCGATGATGGTGATGCCCTCGAGCTCGAACTCGGCCTCCGCCTTCAGCACGTCGCCGGGCTTGGCCTCGGTGGGGAGCAAGCCCCCGTCGACGACGCCCTTCGGTTCGCGTGCGCCCGCGGCCCGCCAGGTCCACGTGCCATCAGGGCGCGCGCTGGTCAGTTCGATGTCTATACGGCGGGACACGTTCTAAAGCTAGCCTGCACAGATGCCCGACGAACCGGTCCTGCTGGTCCACGGCTTCGCTTCCTCGTTCGAACGGAACTGGCGGGAACCCGGCTGGGTGGATGTGCTCGAGGAGGAAGGGCATCAGGTTATCGGCGTCGACCTTCTCGGCCATGGCGAGGCGCCGAAGCCCACTGATCCTGAGGCCTATCGCGAGCTGGAGCGGTGTGTGGAGATCGTGCTGCCTTCTCCAGGGCGCGTCGACGCGGTCGGGTTCAGCCTTGGAGGCCAGCTTCTCTTGCGCGTGGCTGCCGCCAATCCACATCGGTTCCGGCGCCTCGTAATCGGAGGAGTGGGGGACAGCGTCTTCTCCACCCGCGACCCGGAGTCTGTGGCTCGGGCCATCGACGCGGGCCAGGCGGGGGAGTCGGATCACGAATCGGCGGGCGCCATGGCTCGCTTCGCCCAGGCTCCTGGCAACGATCCGGCCGCGTTGGCCGCTTGCATGCGTCGCCCCCAATCTCGGCTGACCGAAGAAGAGCTGGCGGGGGTCACCGTCCCGGTGCTGCTGGTTCTCGGCGATCGGGACTTCTCCGGCCCCCCCGACCGGCTGCTCTCGGCCCTGCCCGATGCCAGGCTGGTCACCTTGGCCGGTGCCGACCACTTCGGGACACCGAAGGATTTCCGGTTCCTGGACGCAGCGGTGGACTTCTTGCGGGATTAGTCAAGGTCGCCCTGGCGGGCGGCCTGTTCAGGCTTGAAAATGGGGTGTGTTGCCCGCTGACGTCGTTGTTCTATGGCTCGTTGGAGGCCGTGGATTAGTCGGACGCGGGGAGTGGCGCTTTGGGCCTTTCAGTGTTGC
>JAFAWZ010000136.1 GCA_019241495.1 Acidimicrobiales bacterium
TAGGCCACGCCGGCCGCCACTACCCGCCTCGGCGATGCGAGCCGTCCGTCTCGGAACATCACGACCAGGCCGAGCAGGCTGAAGAACACAAGGTACGGCTCGAGCAGGAGAGTGGAGTCTGCGGCGGGCGCCATGGGGAAGCAGGCGAGAGCGGTGCCGGCAATCAACGACGCCTTCCACCCTCGGTGGCGTACGACTACGGCCGCGAGGATGACATTGCCTGCCGCGATCAGCGCAGTCAGATCGCGGGCCATGGCCATGGAGGTGTCCGAGCCCACGACCTTCCCGATCAGGGCTATCGGCGCCATAAGCAGCAGGATTCCGGGCGGATGCACGATGACGAAGTCCCGATAGGGCATTACCCCTTCGACGAAACGAAGCGCGGCCCCCATGTACACGCCGTCGTCGTATTCGTGGGTTCCATATAGGACGTTGGGGAGGTGTAGATCGTAGAGGCATACCGCAAGAGCACCGAGGGCGGGCAGCAACGCTGCAACGACAATGGCTCTTTGCCGGATAGCCAGGTTGGCCCGGTAGAAGCCGATCGCGACACGGCTCGGTGTGGGTCTCGGATTCGGGCCCGGCACAGTCTCCAGCAAGGCCACGATCTCTCATCGGTCCGGCCCCGTCCCCTCTTGAGCCAGGCGTCTACGCCGGGTAGTGGATAGTGCCGCCGAGAAACAGGGCGAGAAAGGCGCCTATCGACAGGAACACCCCGAAGGGGACGAGCGTCTTGCGCCCCATTCGCTTCGCCGCGATGAGGCTCAGGCCCACGACTGCGCCGATCAGGTTGGCTCCCAGGAAACCCCAGAAGGCGTAGCGCCAGCCGAGCCAGCCGAGGGCCAGTGCAATGACCGGTCCGAGCCGCACGTCCCCGAACCCGAGGGACCGGGGACTGATCCAGTTGATCGCGAAGAGCACGAGGAACTCGACAGCGGCGCATATCGCCCCCACACCGAAGCGGTGCCAGCTGCTCTGGGCCGCCGCCGCGACGAGGAGAGCAGCGCCCACCAGCCCTCCTACCCAGTACACGACCCTCCGGGGCAGCAGAAGGTGGTCGAAGTCGATGAACGACAAGGCGATAAGGCCTGCCACGAAGAAGACCTCGGCCGGCAGGGTCCAACTGGCCCCGAAGCGGAGAGCCACCGCCGCGAACGCGGCCGCCGTTAGGAGCTCGACCAACGGGTAGCGGGCCGAGACCTTCATTCCACAGCTCCGGCACCGGCCCCTGAGGAGGACCCACGACACGACCGGGATATTGTCTCGGGGCCTGATGCACTGGCCGCATCCAGGGCAAGAGGAGGGTGGCCTCACGATCGACCGCTCGGCTGGAACCCGATAGATCACCACATTGAGAAACGATCCGACGATCAGCCCGTAGAGCGCTGCTGCCGTCAGCAGAAGCGCAGTCAAGCGGCCCCTGCTTGGTGTCGCCGCAGGCAGGAGAAGGCACGGACCACTGGGGTACTGTAAACGACGGTGATGAGTGCTTTGGTGGTTTCCCCCCGCCTGGAAGGTATCTGGGCGAAGCTCGATGAAAGCCGGGAAATCGACGCCTTGCTGGTGACGAGCCTCACGAACATCCGCTACCTCACGGGGTTCACAGGATCAGCCGGTATGCTTCTACTCCATCCCGGCCACGCCGTCTTGGTGACCGACGGCCGGTACGACACCCAGGCCGAGGAGCAGCTCGCCGCGGCGAGAGCTCGAGCGAGTGTGGAGGTGGCCACCGCCGCCGGCCAGCGCGAGGCGGTCGCCGAAGTGGTGACGGCCGCCAGACCGGCGGTCCTGGGTTTGGAAGCGGCCCACGTCAGCTGGGCCAGGCAGCGCTCCTTCGAGGCGGAATGGTTCCCCGGACTCCCCCTCGTCCCGACGGTCGGTTGGGTGGAGGAGATGAGAATGGTCAAGGACGCGGCTGAGCTGGAGCGCCTACAGGCGGCCGCCGCCATCGCCGACTCCGCCTTGGCTACGATGCGCCCCAGGCTGGGGGAGGGGATGACCGAAGCCGAGTTCGGCCGACTGCTCGACTTCGAGATGCGATCACTCGGAGCGTCTGGCCCGTCGTTCGAGACCATCGTGGCGTCAGGTCCGAACGCAGCCAAGCCGCATCACCGCCCGGGCAACCGGGTGATGCGGTCCGGGGAGCCGATCGTTTTGGACTTCGGCGCGGTCGTGGACGGGTACTGCTCGGACATGACCCGGACGGTATGGCTGGGTCGGATAGCGGATACTGACCTCCGTCGGGCCGTGCAGGTGGTCACGGAATCGCAGGCGGCCGGTGTGGCGGCGGTCCGGCCCGGCATCTCAGCGGCCGAGGTGGACCGGGCCTGCCGGTCGGTCATCGAGTCGGCCGGCTGGTCGGACCGGTTCGTGCACGGCACCGGACATGGCGTCGGCCTCGACATCCACGAGGCACCATCCGTGTCGGCGACCTCGACCGATACACTCGCACCCGGCCACGTTGTCACCGTCGAGCCGGGCGTGTACCTCCCGGGGCTCGGGGGGATCCGGATCGAAGACACCGTGGTGGTGACCGAATACGGTTGCCGGCCCCTCAACACCACTGTCAAAGATCGACCCTGACCCGGAGCACTTCATGCCTGCCGTATCCACCAACGACCTCAAGAACGGGATGTCCCTCAACCTTCCCGAGGGCCTCTTCAACGTGGTCGAGTTCCAGCACGTCAAACCAGGTAAGGGTGGCGCGTTCGTCCGGACCAAACTCAAGAATGTGCGCTCCGGCGCGGTGATCGAGCGCACCTACCGGGCGGACGAGAAGCTAGATCAGGCGTTGATCGACAAGCGCGACATGCAGTTCCTTTACCTCGACGGTGACTACTACGTCTTCATGGACACGACCGACTACGAGCAGATGCAGGCCGCCCGGGCGTCGCTGGGCTCATCGGCGTCGTACCTGAAGGAAGGAGACTCTGCGGTCATCCAGATGTACGACGGTGAGATCGTCGGAGTGGACCTTCCGGCCGCTGTCGAGCTCACAGTCGCCGAGACCGAGCCGGGAGTGCAGGGGGACCGGGTTTCGGGGGCCCGTAAGCCTGCGGTGCTCGAGACCGGGCTGCAGATCCAGGTTCCACTGTTCGTGAACACGGGCGACAAGGTGAAGGTCGACACCCGCAACGGCGAATATCTGACTCGCGCCGGGAGCTGAGCGAATGCTGCCCGTAACCCGCCGCGAGGCTCGCGAACGGGCGCTGTCGCTGCTTTACGAGGCAGAGACGAAGGGCGTGGCCCCCCCGGTCGTGCTGAAGGAGCTGCCGGTTCCACCTGACCCATTTGCCGCCGGCCTGGTCGCAGGTGTGGGGGACAGGTGCCCCGAGATAGACCGTCTCATCGAAGATCACGCCATCGGCTGGGCCCTGGACCGGATGCCTGCCGTCGACCGGTCGGTGCTGCGGATGGCGGTATATGAGCTGCTGGCCGCGCCGGACGTGCCGATCGCGGTTGTGCTCTCAGAAGCCGTGGAGATCGCCTCGAGCTACTCGACAGAGGAGTCAGGCCGCTTCGTGAACGGGGTGTTGGCCTCGGTCGCGGCCGAAGTGCGACAGCCCGCCTAGTCCCGGCCGGCTGACCCTTTGCAATGTGGACTCCACCACCCGGCTGTAGCGCAGGATGCAGCGCAGCGCCTCGAACCCGTCCCTCCAGTCGATCTTCTTGCCTTCCGCGTACGTCCGGCCGGAGTAGCTGATGCCGACCTCGTACACCCGCCAACGACCGCGGGCGACCTTGGCGGTTATCTCGACCTCGATGCCGAAGCGGTCCTCGCGAAGGTCCAGCGACTCCAGCACCTCGCGCCTAAACGCCTTGTAGCAGGTCTCCATGTCAGTGAGGTTCAGGTTGGTGAACGCGTTCGAAGTCGTGGTGAGGATCTTGTTGCCCACCGTGT
>JAFAWZ010000087.1 GCA_019241495.1 Acidimicrobiales bacterium
GGTGCCGTCCCGGGCCAGGCACGTCCCAAGGAGGGAGCGGGAGGCGGCGGCTTCCTTGGCCGTGTTGTTCGACGAGGGCGCCACGGCTTGGACCACCTCCACGACGACCGCCCCGACGACGAGGGCGACCGGGATCATCCGCCAGCGGCTGCGCCAGGCCGGCCGGGGCACCTTGGTCGGCACTCCGAGGAGGCTCCAACCCGGTGGCATGGGGGGAGTGTCGAGGCCGGGAGCCCACTTGACCCAGTCGACCACGCTGGCGTCGTAGAAGCTCACCCCCCCGTCCGGCTCCCGACGCCACCGAACCCCGCGATGAACCGTCTCCCCCCGGTCGCTACCCGGCACGGGTCCCTAGTTCAGGGATGGACAGTCCAGGGATGGACCAATCTGCCGGTCTCTTTGTGACCCCATCCGTTCTTTGTGACGCGTCAACCGCCAATAGTGCGGTCAACGCGTCACAAAGAGCGTGTCCTGGCGAGAGCTGGCTGCTCACTTGAGCAGGCGGGAGAGGCGGCGGTCGGCGAGGGGCCGGCCTCCCGTCTGGCAGGTCGGGCAGTACTGGAGCGACTTGCTGGAGAACGACACCTCGCGGATGGTGTCGCCGCAAACCGGGCAGGGCAGGCCGGTGCGGCCGTGCACGGCCAAACCTGTCTTCTTCTCCGACTTGAGACCTGATGCCGCCAGCCCTACCGAGCGCTGCACCGCCGCGTTGAGGATGGCCACGAGCGCCTCGTAGAGGCGGTCGATCTCGTCGCCGGTCAGCTTGGCGGCCGGCTTGTAAGGGGACAGGCGGGCGGCGTGCAACACCTCGTCGGAGTATGCGTTACCGACTCCGGCCAACACGGCCTGGTCGGTCAGGACGGTTTTGATGTTCCCGGTCGATGCGCTCAACGCCCCAGTCAGCGCATCAAGGCTGAACCCGGCATCGAGGGGGTCGGGGCCCAACCGGGCCACGCCCTCGACCTGGGTCGGGTCGCTTACCACCCACAAAGCCAGGCGTTTCTCGGTGCCCTGTTCAGTCACGTCAAAACCCGACCCGGAGGAAAGCCCGACCCGCAACGCCAACGGCCCGCGCCCGGGGCGCACCCGGGCGGGCGGAACCTTCTCCCGCCAGTGCACCCAGCCCCCACGGGCCAAGTGCATCACCAACCACAGGTCGCCCGCCGAGATGGCCACGTGCTTGCCGAATCGGCGCACGTCGGCCACGTTCTGGCCCACGAGGGCCTCGACGGGGGGGCTGAACGTCTTGAGGGCGGAGAGTGCGCCGACCTCCGCCCGGGCCACCTCCTGCCCGGCGCACTGCTCCCGCAAGAACACGGCCAGCGCCTCGACTTCCGGCAGCTCCGGCACCGCTCAACGTCCCGTGTGGCCGAAACCGCCCATCCCGCGGGAGCTGGCGGGCAGATCGGGGGTGGGAACGAAGGTGACCTCTTCCACCGGCTGGATCACGAGCTGGGCGATCCGGTCACCCCGCGAGATCTCGAAGTCGGAGCTCGGGTCGGTGTTGATCACGATCACGGCCAGCTCGTCACGGTAGCCCGAGTCGATGAGGCCCGGGCTGTTCGCCAGGGTGATCCCATGCCGTAAGGCTAGGCCGCTGCGAGGCTGCACGAACCCGGCGTAGCCCTCGGGAATGGCGAGACTGATCCCGGTGGGCACGAGGGCCCGGCCGCCCCCCGCCTTGACCACCGCGGCGGTGCGGGCGTACAGATCAGCCCCGGCGTCGCCACGCCGGGCGTACGACGGTAGAGGCAGGTCCGGGTCGAGCTGCAACATGGGGATCTGGAGCACCGGTCCACGGTAGCCATCGGCTGCGCCATGAAGCTGCCGCGAAACCCGCGGGTGGGAGAAGTAGTGCGACAGCTTCAAACGACGCAGGCCGTTCGGTAGGGTCGGCCCGGTGCTCGCCTGGATGGACCTCGAGATGACCGGGCTGGACCCGGAAAGACATGTGATCGTCGAGATCGCGACGCTGGTCACCGACGACGAGTTGGAGCTGGTGGCGGAGGGGCCCGACCTGGTCATCGCCGCACCCGCCGAGGCGCTGGCCGCCATGGACGACGTGGTGCGAGGCATGCACACCAAGAGTGGGCTGCTCGAGGCCATTCAGGCCTCGAAGATCGACCTGGCCGAGGCCGGCCGAGGCACGCTCGATTTCCTCCGCCAGCACATCCCCGATCCCCGAACCGTCCCCTTGTGCGGTAACTCGATCGGTACCGACCGTCGCTTCCTCGCCGCGTGGCTGCCTGAGATCGACCAATTCCTCCACTACCGCTCGGTCGACGTGTCGACCATCAAGGAGCTGGCCCGCCGCTGGTATCCCGAAGTGGCGGCGGCTGGGCCGAGGAAGGTGGGGTCGCACCGGGCCCTCGGCGACATACACGAAAGTCTGGACGAGCTGCGTTACTACCGGGAGAACCTGTTCCGCCCGATTCCGAGGCACGATCCCGTTTCTTGAAGGTTAAAAGTCTGCTGAAACTGGCGAAGGACCCTGGCCTGGCCGGCTCTCAACTGGCACGATGGCATGACACCGTCAGCTGGCGTGGGCCCTAGGCTCCGCCGGCAGAACAAGCAGGAGGTGTCGTGAGCGAGCTGCATGCGAGCGAACCAGCCGGACGTGGCCACGACGAGTTCGTGGAGGACGCGTTGGGCCACCGCAAGCGGGTGTCCCGCCAGGTCCGCCACAATGCCCGGACCCGACTCCATGCCTTGGTCGGAGACGAAGAGGCCCTGGAGGACGCCGACCTCCTCTGCCCCGCACCGCCCCACGACCTCGGTCGCAAGGCGTCGCCGGCCCCCAAACGGGATCCCAAACCGGGGCGCCGCCAAGGGTTCAAGGTCTGGAAGACGCCGTTCTGGAAGCGGCGGCGCTCTCTGTGGGCGGAACGCAACGCCGCTACCCGGCGGCTGATGGAAGCCGAGTAGCGAGCCAGCTCCTCAGGCCGAGCCCGGCTCGAAATCGAGAGCCAGGGAGTTCATGCAGTAGCGAAGGCCGGTCGGTTGGGGCCCGTCGTCGAAGACATGGCCCAGGTGGCTGTTGCATCTCCGGCAGCGCACCTCGGTCCTGGCCATCCCGTGCGTGCGGTCCTCTACCAGCTCGACAGCCTCGGCGACCTTGGGTTCGTAGAAGCTGGGCCATCCGCTGCCCGACTCGAACTTGGTGGCCGAGTCGAACAACACCGCCCCGCAAGCCGCGCACCGGTATGTCCCGTCGTCGTGGTTGTGCACGTACTTGCCCGACCAGGGTCGCTCGGTCCCGGCCCGGCGCAACACGTCGTACTGCTCAGGGGTCAGCTCGGCCTGCCACTCCTCATCGGTCTTGTTGATCTCGGCCATGATCGGAAGAGTACCGGCAGGCTCAGACCTTGGCCGGGAAAGAGACCCCGACGCCGCCCCGGGTGCCGCCTCCATAACGAGCCCGCTCGGCAGCCAGATCGAGCGGCCGAGTCACGACCTCGGCTTCAGCGGGAAGAAGGTCGGCCGGCACCAGCCACGAAACCTCGAACTCCAATCCGTCGGGGTCCTTGGCGTACAACGCTTTGGTGGTCCCGTGATCGGAGGCCCCCACCAGGCTGGCCGCCTGGCGGAGCTTGGTGGCCAGCCGGTCGAGCTCATCGAGGGTGTCCACCTCCCAGGCGATGTGGTAGAGGCCAACCATGCCCTGCCCAGCCCGGGAGGGCTCGGCGGCCGGGCCGATCTGGAACAGGCCGAGATCGTGGTCGTTGTTGCTCGCCGGGGCCTGCAAGAAGGCGGCTTGGCCCGGGATCTCGAAGCGGACCCGAAAGTCGAGGACATCCCGATAGAAGGCGACCGAGCGGGCGACATCGCGTACGTACAACACGGCGTGGTTCATGCGGGTAACGGGCACCTTCCAAGGCTACGCCCGATCGGAGCAGATCGGTTCAGCCGGCTGTCAGCTCGACCAGACGGGTGTAGTCGTGGGCGGCCAGATCCAAGAAGGCCATGCGGTAGCGCCAACCGTCCCCCAAATCCTCTGACGCCACCGTCGAGACGCCAGAAACCACGGAGGTCCCATCGGGCAGGCTGAGGATCACCACTGGGTCCCCCTCCCCCTCCACTGGACGGAGGGTCTCGGCGCACAGCCCGCCCACGCTCAGATCCACAGTGCGCCCGGGCACCCCCTCCAGGCGTACGCCTTCCTTCACCGGACACAGGGTCACGGCCAGGTCCATCCGGTGCCGGGGCCACTTCCGCCGCTGTATGCGCTCCACCGCTGCGTCTGGTGCAGTCGCCACCTCGGAGCCATACATCAGCGCCTTGCCGCAGATCCGGTAGAGGGCGTCGACCGCGAAGACGCTGACGAGGACTTCCCGGGTCACCGGCTCAGCGGACAGCTGTTGGTCACACCGGATGGTCAAGGTGGAGCCGGTCTCGGCCGTCACCCGGCCCGGGAGCTGGGTACCCTCGCTCTCGACGAGCGCACTTTCCCCCACGAAGCGGACCGTGACCTCTCCGTCCTCCGTCCTCACCACAAGACCAGTCAAGCACCCCGGGGGGCGGGTTGGCGCTTTTGAACGAGTCGGGCACCCGCCGTCTAGATTCGCGCCGTGGCGGGACGACCGGCTCCCCCGGGCGATAACGAGGAGCGGCGCCAAGTCACCGTGTTGTTCACGGATCTGGTCGGCTCCACCGAGCTCGCCTCGACCCTCGACCCCGAGGACTGGCGCGAGATCCTGAGCGACTACCAGGGCTTGGTCGCATCGATCATCGGGGATCACGGGGGTTTCGTCAGCCAGTTCCAGGGGGACGGCGCCCTGGCCTTCTTCGGGTATCCGCACCGCATCGAGACGGCCGGGCAGGACTCGGTGCGCGCCGCGCTGGCGGTCGTGCAAGCCACGCCGCAGGTGGGACGAGGTGTCCTGGACCGGGTGGGCGGCGGCGGGCTGCGGGCCCGAGCGGGCATCCACACCGGCGTCGTGGTCGTCGCTACGAATCGGCTCGGTAGCGGCGAGCCAACGGTGGACGTCTTCGGCGAGGTACCCAACCTGGCCGCCCGCCTGCAAGCGGCAGCCGGCCCGGGCGAGGTGCTCGTAAGCTCGGCCACGGCTTCGCTGACGGCGGGATTTTTCGAGCTGCAACCCCTCCCCCCGCTACGCCTCAAGGGCCTCAACCGTCCCTTTGCTGCCTGCCGGGTACTGGGCCCCGGCTCGGCTCGTAACCGGCTGGAGGCCAGCCCCCTCATCGAATTCGTCGCCCGGACCCGGGAGTTGGCCTGGTTGGAGGACCAATGGAAGGCAGCCGCGGCCGGGCCGGCTCGTTGCGTCGTACTCACCGGCGAGCCAGGCATAGGAAAGTCTCGGCTGGTGCTGGAATTCGCACGCAGAGCCGAGAGGGGCAGGGGCGCGGTGGCGATCGTCTACTGCACCGAGAATGACTCACTCAGCCCCCTGAAACCGTTCGGATCGGTCATGGGAGCGGTTCCCGAGAGCCCCGAGGCGGCGGTCGCCTGGGTCGGTGAGCAGGCCGCAGAGCGCACCGTCATGCTCGTCGTCGACGACGCCCACTGGGCCGATCCGAGCACCATGGAAGTGGTCGGCAGCCTCTGCCAGCACGACCTGCCGCTGCTCATCGTGGTAACTGCTCGCCCCCGGAGCGCCGGCCGCCCCGAGCTGGGTCTCGCCGAAGCGCACCGCCTCTCGCTCGACCGGTTGGCCCGGCCCGATGCATTGAACCTCGTCCGGCGCGTGGCGAAAGGGACCGATCTGCCGCGTGAGGTGACCGACGTGTTGGTCGAGCGCGCCGACGGTGTTCCTTTTTATCTGGAAGAACTGACCCGGAGCATGCTCGGGCAGGGGCTGAACCCGACGGCCATCCCAGCAACCGTCACAGAGGTCATCACCGCCCGACTCGACCGGTTGGCCGGGGCCAAGGGAGTTGCCCAGTTGGCCGCCGTCATCGGCCGGGAATTCGACGAGTCCGTTCTGGCCGAGATCTCCGGGGTCGAGCCGGCCGACCTGGCCGGCCACCTTCAGGTGCTGATCGAGCAGGCGGTGGTCGAGCGGCCGCCGGTGCCGGGTCGGTCTCTTTGGTTCC
Organism: Acidimicrobiales bacterium; assembly: GCA_019241495.1. GTDB lineage: Bacteria > Actinomycetota > Acidimicrobiia > Acidimicrobiales > Palsa-688 > JAFAWZ01. The sequence goes on from JAFAWZ010000087.1 coordinate 6,055, forward strand.
GCCACGCCCTGATCCACGAGGCGGCATATCAGTCCCTCCTGCGGGCAGACCGGCGGGCCGCTCACGGCCGGGTGGCCGACTCTCTGGCCAGCACGCCCCGAGCGAAGACCCAGCCGCAGCTCATCGCCCACCACCTGGGCGCGGCCGGGCGCCACCGCGAAGCCACCGACATGTGGCGCCAGGCGAGCCGCCTGGCCCGGCGAAACTCGAGGTTCCGGGAGGCGGCGGGCCACGAGCGGGAGATCCTCCAGTTGCTCCCCCAGTTCCCCCCTGCCGAGAGGGACACCATCGAGATGCAGGCCCGTAGGCGGTTGGCCATATATCTGACGACCGTCGATCAGAGCACACCCGAAGCGGTGACCGAGGCGGAGCGGGCCCTGGAGCTGGCCAACCGGTCAGGGGACGAGGCGGCCGTGCTGGAGATCCATCTGGTGCTCATCCCGTGGTGGCAGGCCCAGGCCGACTACGCGTCGATCCAGAGAGCGCTGCCTGGAGCCATTCGCCTGGCAGCACGAGCGGCGGACAAATGGTTCCTCATGGTGCTGACCTTGTTCGAGGCGACCATGCACGTGTGGCAGGGACGGCCGGCCGAAGGAATGGGCGGCTTGTCAGAAGGATGGTCGAAGGCCGGCCTGCCCATCGATCAAAGCTTGCGGGACGCGCCGCCGACGAGCGGTCTCCAGGTGCTGGTCCTCGCCTCGCTGCGCATCGCCTCGGCCCTCGCCTGTTGGCTGGCCGGCAACGCGGAGCAGGCGTGGACGTTGGCCGAGGACACCTTGAACTTCGCTCGGGAGCGGCAGGTCCCGGCGGCCCAGGCGGTCACGTCGGCGACGGCCGCCATCCTGGCCCAGCTGGACGGCGACCGTCCCCGGGCGGCACTTTTCGCCCGGGCCGCCGAAGAGCTGCCCGACGAGGTGGCCATCCTCATGTGGCGCCGCTGGGCCGCCGTTCTGCGCTGGTGGGCCGGTGACCGGGAGGACCGCCCGTCTCCCCCCGGTCCGATGTTGAGGCCCTACTTCGAGATGCTCCTGGCGTCCGACGACGATCTCCCCGCCGAGCGGGCCATCGAAAGCCTCGACTGGGCCCACGCCACCCTGACCCGTTCCGGCGAGCGGTTCTGCGAAGCCGAGGTCCTCCGCAGTCGGGCCCGTCAGTGGGTGCGGGCGAACGCCCTCGGTCGGGCCGCCCAGGACCTGGCCGCCGCCGAGGAGACGGCTGCTTCCCAGCAGGCCCGCGTGTTCGAGCTGCGGGCCCTGACCGATCGGTTCCGCCTGCTCGGCGACCGGGCCGCCCTGCCGGGCATCAGACGGGTGCTGAGCGCCATCGAAGCCACCGGACCAGCAACCGACATCGAAACGGCCCGGCGCATCCTGCGGGAGGCCGATCAGACTGGCCTATGAACAACCGCTCGTTGTCCCGCACGAGGGGCAGGCGTGGCAGCTGCCGGCCCGCTGCATCTGCACCCCGCACTGGAAGCAGTAAGGAGCGTCCGATTCGATCATTCCTGATTTCGTGATCAGGGTCAGCGCCGGCTCGTCCATCCCCGGTCCGGCATCGAGAGCGGTGTTCAGAGTGATGGCCTCCTCGACACCCGGGAGGGTCGGCTGGGTCCTCTCTGCAGTCGTGAGCACACCCAGCTCGGCCCGCTCGTCGAACGAGAGGTAGTCGACCGCCAAGCGGCGGAAGATGTAGTCCACGAGCGACTGGGCGATGCGCAAATCTGGATCGTCGGTCATACCGGCCGGCTCGAAGCGCATGTTGGTGTACTTCTTGACATAGGTCGCCAACGGGACACCGTGCTGGAGGCCCAGGCTGACCGCGATGGCGAAGGCGTCCATGATGCCGGCCAGGGTGGACCCCTGCTTCGACACCTTCATGAACACCTCACCTGGGCGCCCGTCCTCGTACTCCCCCACCGTCACATAACCCTCGCAGTCGGCGACGCGGAAGGCGAACGTCGACGACATGCGCTTACGAGGCAGGCGCTCCCGGATCGGCTGCTTCACCACTACGGTCTGGCGCTCCAGGGCCTTCTCCAGCTCGGCGACCTTGAGGGCCAGCTCGGCGTCGTGGGCCTCGGCTAATGAGGCGTTCGGATCGGCCACGGTCTTCTTCGCGGTGGCGAGGGGCTGGGCGACCTTGCAGTTGTCCCGGTAGATGGCGACGGCCTTGAGCCCGAGTTGCCAGGCCTCGATATGAAGCTGCTCTACGTCCTCGACGGTTACTTCTTCGGGAACGTTCACGGTCTTCGATATGGCGCCGCTCAAGAAAGGCTGTACGGCGCCCATCATCTTGATGTGGCCTTGGTAGTGGATGGTGTTGTCCCCCATCGAGCAGGCGAACACCGGGAGGTGGGACGCGGCCAGGTGAGGGGCCCCGACTATGGACTTGTGCTCGTCGATGTAGGCGACCACGTCGCCGATCTGACCCTCGGTATATCCGAGTCGGGCCAGGGCGGCAGGAACGGTGCGGTTGACGATGGACATGGTGCCCCCGCCGACCAGCTTCTTCATCTTGACCAGGCTCAGGTCCGGCTCGATCCCGGTCGTGTCGCAGTCCATCAACAAGCCGATGGTTCCGGTAGGTGCCAGCACCGACGATTGAGCGTTCCGCACGCCATGCTGCTCGGCCGTCTCGACCGCAGTGTCCCACGACTCCTGAGCAGCCGACAGCAGCTCCGGAGGAACGAGCTCCTCATCGATATGAGCAGCCGCGTCGCGGTGCATCCGCAGCACACCGAGCATGGCGTCACGGTTGGTCTGATAGCCGGTGAAGGGACCCATCCGGCAGGCCGTGCGGGCCGAGGTGGCGTACGAATGCCCGGTCATCAGCGCCGTAATGGCGGCGGCCCAGGCGCGGCCCGCATCGGAGTCGTAGGGCAGCCCTTGAGCCATCAGGAGAGCGCCGAGGTTGGCATATCCGATGCCGAGCTGGCGGAACCGCCGGGAGTTCTCGGCGATCTTCTCGGTCGGATAATCGGCGTTGCCGACGAGTATCTCTTGGGCAGTAAATACGACTTCGGTGGCAGCCTTGAATCCATCGACGTCGAAGCTGCCGTCATCCATCAAATAGCTCAGCAAATTCAGGCTCGCTAAGTTACAGGCTGAGTTGTCGACATGCATGTACTCCGAGCAAGGGTTGCTGGCGTTGATCCGGCTCTCGTTCGGGGCGGTGTGCCAACGGTTGATGGTCGTGTCGAACTGCATGCCGGGATCAGCGCATTCCCAGGCCGCCTTGGCTATCTGGCGGAACAGATGCCTGGCCTTCATGGTCTCGAGAACCTCGCCGGTCGTGATCGCCTTCAGCTCCCAGTCGGCGTCGTCGAGGACGGCCTGCATGAACTCGTCTGTGACCCGCACCGAGTTGTTGGCGTTCTGGTACTGGATCGAATGGCTGTCCTTGCCGTCCAGATCCATGTCGAACCCGGCGTCGCGAAGAGCCCGGGCTTTGCGCTCCTCGATGGCCTTGCACCAAATGAAGTCCTCGATATCGGGATGACCGGCGTCGAGGATCACCATCTTGGCCGCCCGGCGGGTCTTGCCCCCGCTCTTGATCGTGCCGGCCGAGGCGTCCGCCCCCCGCATGAAGCTGACCGGGCCAGACGCCGTCCCACCGCCTCGCAGCCCCTCCTTGGAGGAGCGGATCTTGGATAGGTTGGCGCCCGCCCCTGAGCCGCCCTTGAAGATGACCCCTTCCTCCGTGTACCAGTTGAGGATCGAGTCCATCGAGTCCTCCACGGCGAGGATGAAGCAGGCCGAGCCTTGCTGCGGAACCCCGTGGACACCGATGTTGAACCACACCGGGGAGTTGAAAGCGGCCTTCTGGTGGACGACGAGGTACTTCAGCTCGTCGCTGAAGGCGGCCGCTTCCTCCTCGTCGACGAAATAGCCGTCCTTGCGGCCCCACCCGGTGATGGTGTCGACCACCCGGTCCACCACCTGGCGGAGCGACCACTCACGGTCGGCCTCGCCGAGGGTGCCGCGGAAGTACTTCTGGGCCAGGATGTTGGTGGCGTTGAGGCTCCACGAGGCCGGGACCTCGACCCCGAGCTGCTCGAAAGCCACCGCTCCGGTGGCGTAGTTCACGATGCGAGCATCCCGGCGCTCCCACTTCACCGAGCCGTAGGGATCTTCCCCGGCCCGGGTGAACTGCCGGTGGATGCCTATACCCATCCGCTCGGGCGCTATTGCCATACCGGGTACCTCCTGAAATCGAAATTGGGTCAGGACCACAAGCAGTTGTGGTCCTGACGCCCTAGGGCCCTCATAACCCACAACATGAGGAACAAATTACAACACGGTAGTTTCACCGATGTCAATGGCCAGCGCCTGCTAAAGCCGCAGGTCAGGTTGGTGCTCGCGAAGGTTTGCACCCAGGGGCGCCAATGACGGCACCAACGTAGGGCCGGGGACCTGTGGAACGATAGAGGGCGGAACCTGTGAACCAGCAGGGGAAATCGGGGGGACAACGACCGGGCAGGGTCGACGAGCCAGCCGGGTCCGTACGGCAAAAAAATCGCCCGACGGGGTGTCGGATCGGGTCCCCGCGGGTACAGTACAAGTCAACGCCGCCGACGCTGCCCCCTCGGCGGTCATCAACCCTGGCGACGGCCCCCTAGTCCCCGCCCCTTC
>JAFAWZ010000089.1 GCA_019241495.1 Acidimicrobiales bacterium
CAGGCCGCGGAGGCCGCCGCGGAGCGCGCTTCGGCGGCCCTGTCGACCTTCGAAAAGCTGGACCTGCGCCGCCAGGAGCACGAAGCCCTGGTGGCAGAAGGGCGAGCGGCCCGCCAGCAGCTCGACGAGGCTGAGCAAGGGGCCGCCCGCTTCGAGACCGAGCTGTCGGAGCTGGCCCGGCTGGAGGCCACTCTGGAAGCTCTCGAGCGCCAGGCCTCGGGACTGGCTGATCACGAGCGCGAGCTCGACCTGCTGCGGGCCGCGGCCGGTGCCGCCTCCTCGGTGGAGGCCCTCGCGGTGCCGCCCCGACCCCCTGACATCGACGAAACGGCGCTGGAGGAGGCAATGGAGGCGGCCAGGACCCGGAGGGAAGAACTGGCCGCGACCACCGCCCTACTTGGCGCGGCCGAGGCCGAGCTCGGTCGGGCCCGCCAAGCCGCGGAGCGGTCCGCCTCGCTAGACGGGGAGGCCGAATGCCCCATATGCGGGCAAGCTCTGGGGGCCGCCTTCGCCACGGTGCAAGCCCACCGGGCCGCGGAGGTGACCGACGCCGAAGGGCGCCTCAAGACGTTGCAAGGCGAGCTCAGGCAAGTCACCTCGGCTGCAAGGGCAGCGGACTCCGGGCTGGCCGAGCTCACCGCCCGGGTCGGTGCCGAACGCAGACGCCTGGCGGAATGGGAGCAAGCGCAGGGCCGGCGACTCGACGCTGAGCGGGCCCTGGCCGCACGGTGGGCAGAAGTGTGCGACGCCGGAGTGCGGCTCGGCGGACCGACTCAGCCTTCGGGACCGCCACCAGCGGCTGCGCTGGCCGCCGCGGCGGAGTCGGTTCAGAGGGAGCTGACCGCGCAACGGGCAGCCGGGCAAGCCGTACTGCGGATCAGGGGCCGCCTCGAAACCCGGGCTCAGCTGGAGCGGGCGTGGGCGGACAGCAGGGAGCGGGCCGGCGATGCGGGCGGGAGGGTGGAGGCCCTGCGGGAGAAGGTGCGGGCCTTGGGATTCACTCCCGCCGATCTCGAAGCGGCCATTCAGCGCCGGAACGCGACCGCGGCCGCGTCCCGGGCAGCCGGGGCGACCGCCCACGAGGCCGCCCTCACGGTCGCGAGGGAAGAGGAACGGGCCCGCGGCGCGAAGCGGAGGTGGGAGGAGGGCCGGGCACAGCACGCCAAGCTGGCGGAGCTGGAATCGGAGGCCAGGCACCGGTCGCGGGTGGCGGACCTCCTCGCCGAGTTTCGCAACACGGTGGTGGCGTCGGTGGGGCCCCGGCTGGCCACTCAGGCGGCCGAGTTGTTCGGGGAGCTCACCGACCACGAATACGAACGCATCGAGGTCGACCCCGACACCTACCAATTGCAGATCTGCGACGGCGGGCTCCTGTACGGGCTGGACCGCTTCTCGGGATCGGAAATCGACCTGGCCAACCTGGCCTTGCGGGTGGCCATCAGCGAGCACATCCACTTCCAGTCGGGAGGCTCGGTCGGTCTCCTGGTCCTCGACGAGGTGTTCGGACCGTTGGACGAGGACCGCAAGACCCGCATGCTCCTGGCCCTCGAGCGCCTTCGGGGCCGCTTCCGCCAGATACTGGTCGTGACCCACGACGCCGAGATCAAAGAGCAGCTACCCAACGCCATCGAAGTCGTCAAACGGCCGGGCCGGCGAGCCACGGCGCAGGTCCTCGACTAGGAACCGGTAACCGGGCAGGCGGGGACCGGTAGCGTGGGTGGGTGACACTTCCGCCCCCCGAGGAGGGTGATCTCGTGACCGACGTCTTGGACCAGGCGGTTCGTTGCAGCGCGTGGGCCCGGGCCGAAGCCCTCGACCCCATCGGCAGCGTCGGCTCGTACGAGGGATTCGTCCTCGCCGAGGTTCCCCTGCCGTGGCCCCACGATGTCGGGCTGGTACCGGAGCTGTCCGGATTGGCCGCGGTGGCCGCCGAGAACCGCCTACGGCTGCAGGCCCTGGTGCCGAAGGTGAGATCAGACGAGCGGCGCTTGATCCTGCACAGCCGGCCGGTCGGCCAGGGCGACTGGTTCGACGGCTTCCGCCGCCATGCGGGCATCGTCTCGGGACCCGACCTGGCCGCCAACTTCGCGGCTCTCGAACAAAGCGCGGAGGAGCCCGGACGGGATCTTCTGGTATGCACGCACGGCCGGCGGGACGTGTGTTGTGGATCGGCCGGGACCGTCCTGGCCCAGCAACTGACGAGCGATGAGTGGTCTCCGGGGCTGACCCTGTGGCGAACCAGCCACACCGGGGGTCATCGGTTCGCGCCCACCTTCTTGATGCTGCCCGAGGCCACCGGGTGGGCGTTCGCTGACCCGGACCTGGCTCGCCTCATCGCCGAGCGGTCGGTGCCCTTCGCCCGCGTCGCGGCCCATTACCGGGGTTGCGCCGGTTTGCCGGGGCCGACTGTCCAGGCCGTCGAGCGGCAGGTACTCACGCGGGAAGGCTGGGCCGTGCTCGACCGGCCCCGGCGGGGCTTCGAGACGGGTGAGAGCGACCAGAAGGGCGGGCGGGCGGTCCGGTTGGAGGTGGGTGACAGCCGGGGAGGCCACGACGCGTGGGAGGCCGTGGTGGCACCCGGACGGGTGCTGCCGGTGCCTGATTGCGGCCAACCGTTGTCCGCGGCCAAGAAGACCGAGACCGAGTGGATCGTTTCCGACCTCCGGCAGGTTTAGCCTCACCCCGACGGCCACAGGTGCCATCTGGTAAAATGGATGGTGACGGTGAGTCGGTTGGGTGGTCGCGGCCGGGCCCTCCTCTCGAGGAACGGGACCCGGTCGAGGAAGGTCGGGACTCCGCAGGGCAGGGTGCTGGCTAACGGCCAGTCGAGGCGACTCGAAGGAAAGTGCAACAGAAAGCAGACCGCCGATGGGCCAGTCGTACGCCGGCTCGCCACAGGCAAGGGTGCAACGGTGCGGTAAGAGCGCACCAGCGCCCGGGGTGACCCGGGCGGCTATGTAAACCCCACCCGGAGCAAGGTCAAGCGTGGGACGGCCGGCCCGGCCCATGTCCCCAGGTAGACCGCTCAGATGGATGGCCACCCGTTCTGGTCCCCGGACCGGAACGACAGAATCCCGCCTACAGGCCGACTCGCCGTCACATAGTCTCTGAGCAGGACTTTCATCTCATCACAAGCCCCCCACTCCCCGAGAACCCCACACGATCCCGCCGCCACACATCCGGCACCCTTGGCTTAGTCGCTCCCCGCCCAACTCTCGACTATGGTCGCGGAGCGCTACACAACACTCAGGTTGGGTAAACTTGTGCCGATACCACAGTTCGACGAGCGCGGGTGCTTGCCTCCGGGCGACCACCTCGCATCATGGCAAGAGATTGAAGACCGATATGGAAACAGCATCAAGCGTCAACGGCTCCTTAATGGGCTCTCAATCGTCGTCCAAGCCCTACGCAAGCAGGGGGTCCACACCATTTGGATCGATGGATCGTTCGTGACAGATAAGCCGCGGCCGTCCGACGTGGACGTCGTCTACCGGCCGCCGACACCGGACACCTCCGCATCATGGGGACTTTTTTCGCCCGGTAAGCGCTCAGAGCTTAAGCGCATCCACGCAGTCGACCTCTGGCCTTACCCGTCCTTCCAGATGCCTCCGGGAGCACCACGCACCGAAACGATCAAGAGCTTCTTTTCGCACGACCTAAACGATGTCCCCAAGGGACTCATCGAACTAGAGGAACCAGAAGATGATCAAGAATGACCGTCAGCTGACAATCACACAACAGAAAATGCGCCGAGCGCTCGAATCGGCAGAATCTGTCGAAGAGGTCGATGCCACCACCGCTCAGTCGCTTCGTGAGTTCGCATCCGAACTGCTAGGACAGATTGACGAGTATCTCGAGGTGCGCGACGGCAACCGCCACGACTTCCCCCTCTATTCGGTCGACGACCTTGCCGCAAGCTTGATCAAGGCGCGGATCGCCCGCAGATTGACCCAGAAGCAATTGGCTGAGACCATCGGGGTCAGCGAACAAAATGTACAGCGCGACGAAGATGGTGGCTACCAACGGGCAGCCCTAAGCCGCCTTGCCGACATAGCCGATGTCCTCGAGTATCGATTGGTCGGGGCGCTCCGTCCATGCGAGGCCACCACTCCGGCAAGAGGCGTGCAGGCTGTCACGCGGGCTCAAGATTCCGCGGCTCAGCTTGGGTTTGCCCTCGGTGGGCCCAGCCGGGAGGGCGGCTACGGTTCTCGGATCATTGCTGTCAACATCGGGATCCTCCAAGGGTCCCACGAGGCGGGTGCGCCCTCGCGATGAGACTCGAATCAGTCGTCCTGGCCGAAGGGGCTGCAACCGACAATCGGGGCTCGTTCACGCTCGTGACGGTTAATCAACGAGGCATCCTGGCAGAGACCCTTCCGTGGTTCGTTCGTCAGATTGCCTTCGTCGTTTTGACCGACGTACCGCTGGAGGGCAGCGAATTCCTTAGCAGCGAAGGAGATTCCCTTGCAGTCCGAGTCCTGGGTCCCAGCGGTGAAGCACTCTTTGCAACCGGCCAGCCCGTCGTATTGTCCCCAAAGAACTACCCAGCCCTCCCATACTTCGCGAGCCTTGCCATCGATTGCGGGTGGACGGCTATGCAATACGGGGAATATTCGATTCAGGTCGAACTAAGCCACCCGAACGGCACGTCGGAAACTCAGAACTACGCCTTCAACGTGATTGAGGCCGAGCTGTCTGTGGCCGCTAGGTCGCCCGCCGCTCCCGCCTGACCTTCGCCCGGTCCGCCTTCGACAGCCCACCCCATACTCCTTCGAGTTCCAGTCCCTGGCGAAGCGCGTGAAGCCGGCAACGGAGAAGAACGGGACAGGTCTCGCAGGTCGTCTTCGCCTCGTCAGGCCGGACTCCCTGCTCAGGGAACCATGTCACCTCCGGTGGGCCGTCCTGCACGCACCTACCGCATCCAGGCGGGACGGCCGCGCGAGTGCAGTTCAACGCCCCCACGTCACCCAGCTCGTCGCCGGTCTCGCGGGTCTAGCGAGATGAGGCATCAACCAGCTCGACGTTCGGGTCGCGGGACGGGGAATAGACCACCAAATGGCGCTCCTCTTCTGACAAGCGCGACAGTCGTCGGTGTAGTGGTAATCCGCCGAAGCGCGGGTCACATCGGGGCACCGGGGTGTCAGCTCGCCAGAGCCCGACCCTTTTGAACTGCCCTTCGGGTTTCTCTTCAGCCCTGTAGACCAAGCGTGCAACCGATTACTCTCGCGATGGCCGCGGTTGACGGGCGTAGTTACGAGCGGAAGGGATGCTGAGAGTGAGTGATGTCACGTCCTCCTGGGACTCAGATTCGAGCGGGCCACCGATTCCGCCAACAACTGTCGAACTGACGCCGACCGAGGCCGAAGTGGTCGAGGCCGCCGAGAAGGTCTTAGCGGCCCAGAGGCCTGACGAGAAGCTTAAAAGGCCCAAGGGTGCCCCTAAGTGGGAAGAAGCGGCCAA
>JAFAWZ010000094.1 GCA_019241495.1 Acidimicrobiales bacterium
GGGGGCGTGGGGCCAGGGTGAGCGAGGGGGTGGGGGCCGGGGATATCGGCGTCCCCGCCGAGTTCCGGCTCGCCTTGGACCCATCGCTGCGTCGCCCCCATCCCCGAGTGCTCCTCGGCGGCTCGCCCGTCCGCCTGTTGCGCCTGAGCGCGGCTGGGGCGCAGGTGGTCGACCGCTGGGCGGCCGGATCACCCGTCGGGCCGAACCGGGGCGCCCAGGCCCTCGCCCGGCGGATGCTCGACGTGGGGCTGGCCCACCCTCGCCCGGCCCGGCCCGGCGCGAAGGGAGGCGGCCGATCCGCAGCAGCCGCGAGGCTGGCAGTGGTAGTGCCAGTACGGGACGACCCGGATGGGCTGGCCGTCACCCTGAGGTCGCTCGCCGCCACCGCACCCTCCGTCCAAGTCGTGGTGGTGGACGACGGGTCGAGCAACCCGGTCGAATTGGACCCCGCGCCTTTGCGGGTACGCTCCGTGTGGCGAGCGATCAACGGGGGCCCCGCCGCGGCCCGCAACACGGGCCGGGCCGCGGCCCGTTCCGGTTCGGCGAGGCCGGCCATGGAATCTGCAGTAGAACTGTCAGAGGGGCCGTCAGAGGTGCAGTCAGAGGTGATCGTGTTCGTCGATGCCGGGTGCGAGCTCGAGCCGGGCTGGCCGGCGTCGCTGCTCCCCCACTTCGCCGATCCGGCCGTGGTAGCCGCCGCGCCCCGGGTCAGCAGCCGGGCCGATCCCTCGACTCCTGCCGCCCTGGCTGCCTACGAGGCGCGCCACTCGCCGCTCGATCTCGGCCCGAGCGAGGGCTCGGTCCGACCCTTTGCCACTGTCGCCTACGTACCGAGCGCGGCTCTGGCTGTTCGAGCCTCGGCCTTCGACGCAGTCGGGGGTTTCGACGAGACCCTCCGCTTCGGCGAGGACGTGGACCTGATGTGGCGATTGGTGGAGGAGGGCGGGACGGTCCGCTACGAGCCGGCCGCCCGGGCCACCCACCCGACCCGCCCCACGCTGTCGGCGTGGACCAGGCAGCGCTACCACTACGGGCGGTCGGCGACCCCATTGGCGTCGCGCCACGGCCGGGCCGTGGCACCGGTGGTGGTCGCGCCCTGGAGCGGGGCAGCCTGGGGCCTGTCGGCACTTGGCCACCCCGCAGCCGGCGCCATCGTGGCAGTGTTGAGCTCGATGGCCACCGCCCGCCGGGCCGGGGGCGACGATGAAACCGAGTGGGAGCTGGTCCGCCTCGCTCTGCGCGGCCACGGCCAGGCCGGACCTTCGTTGGCCACCGCGATCCGGCGGGCCTGGCTGCCGCCTTTCGCGGCGGGTGCGGCCCTCGTCGCCACGGCCGGGGGGTCAAAGACCCGGAGGTGCCTGCTGGGCACGTCGCTGGCCGCCCTGTTCGGGCCGGGCCTGGCGGAGTGGGCCCGGGTCCGGCCCCCGGTCCGCCCCCTCACTTGGCTCGGGCTGCGCCTGGCCGACGACCTCGCCTACCAGGCCGGAGTCTGGTCAGGAGCGGTGGCGGGTCGCTCACTCGGCGCCCTCCTGCCCCGCTGGTAGCCCCTCCTGCCCGCTGGTAGCTCAGTGCCCGGGACAGGACAACTCGAACGAAGAGGAGCCGGCGGGCCAAGCCTCATTCTCGTTGCCGGCCTAGTGCCGCCGCCCCTCTTCGTTTACTCAATCCTGTCCCGGGCGCTCACCGGACACGGGTTCAGCCCTGGGGGCGGTCGGCCCTGCCCATCTCCACCAGGCGGGACGCCAGGCCGGTGTAGCCGACCGGGGTCAGTCGTTCGAGGGCGGCCCGGGCCTCGCCGGGCAGGTCGAGCCCGGTCACGAACCGGCGCATGTCCCGAGCGGTCACGGCCTGACCGCGGGTGAGCTCCTTCAGCTGCTCGTAGGGCTCCGGCAGGCCGTACCTGCGCATCACGGTCTGTACCGCCTCGGCCAGGACCTCCCACTGGCCGTCGAGCTCGGCGACCATCACCTCGGGGGCGGGTGTCACCTTGGCCAGTCCCTTGCGCGCCGCCACCACGGCGATGCCCGAGTGGGCCACGGCCGGCCCCATGTTGCGGATAGCAGACGAGTCCGACAGGTCGCGCTGCATGCGCGACACCATCAGCTTGGCGGCGAGATGCTCCAACAGGGATGTCGAGACTCCGGCGTTGGCTTCAGCGTTCTCGAAGTCGATCGGGTTGACCTTGTGGGGCATGGTCGACGAGCCGACCTCGCCCGCGACCGGACGCTGCCGCAGGTAGCCGCGGCTGATGTACTCCCACATGTCACGGCAGAAGTCGAGCAGGATCGAGTTGAAGCGCACGATCCCGTGGAACACCTCCGCCAGGGCGTCGTGGGATTCGATCTGAGTGGTCAGCGGGTTCCAGGCCAGACCGAAGCCCTCCACGAAGCGGCGGGACAGGTCGGGCCAGTCCACGCCAGGAAAGGCAACCGAATGGGCTCCGAAGGTGCCCACCGCCCCGTTGAACTTGGCGAGGAGCGGCACGGCGCGAATGCGGGAGATCTGGCGGTCCCAGCGCGACGCGAACACCGCCAGCTCCTTCCCGAGAGTCGTCGGCGAGGCGGCCTGGCCGTGGGTGTGGCTGGGCATCGGCATGCCGGCATGCTCAGAGGCGATCACCCACACCTCGTCGGTCAGCGCTTGGGCCGACGGCAGCCAGGCGGAATGCAGGCCGTCGCGCAACATGAGGGCGTGAGCCAGGTTGTTGATGTCCTCCGATGTGCAAGCGAAGTGGACGAACTCCGCCCCAGGGCCGAAGTCGATGCCCGCGAGCTTCTCCTTCAGCACGTATTCCACGGCTTTCACGTCGTGGTTGATCCGGCGCTCGATCTCTTTGACCCGGGCGACATCGTCGGGCCCGAATTCCGCCGCCCACTTGCGCAGCAGGTCGGCGGTGGCGGCGTCGACCGGTGCCAGCTCGGTGATGCCCGGCTCGGCCGCGAGGACCAGCAGCCACTCCACCTCGACGGCGAAGCGCTGGCGGAACAGGGCCGCTTCGGAAAAGGCCAGGGCGTAGGGCTCGGCCTGCGAGGCGTAACGCCCATCCAGGGGGGAAAGCGCGTTGGGGTCGCTCACTGCTCCAGCCCCCGTTGAGGGCTCGAGCAACCTGCCACATGGGATCGCTCCCAAAGGTCGCTCACTGCTCCCCCGTCCAGGGGACGGCTGAGCCGCCTGTCACAATGGTTCGCTCCCAAAGGTCGCTCACGAGACGGTCACTGATCCGAGACTAGCGGCCGGCACCGGTGGGTCTGGATACTGGACCTGGCCGGGGGGCTGGGCAACAGTGGTCGGATGGGCCGCCCGGGAGAGCCATACGACCAGGACCAGGAGGAGGTCCAGCCGGCCACCCTGCCCGGGCCGCGTCACGCGGCACGCGGGATGCTCTACGACCAAGATGCCGCCCCTGAGGCGCCCCGGCCCGATCCTCGTCGGGCCGCCCGCCGGCGCGACGAGGATCGGCGGCGTGAGCGCGAGCTGCTCCTGCGCCGGGAGTCGGCGTCGCCCCGTGACCAACGGGCGGACCAAGGGACTGACCAACAACTGGACCAGCCCCCGCCCGGCCCGGCGCGCTTCGGCCCGGAGCCGATCCGCATCACGTCCCGAGCCACTCCGTGGCTGCCCGTGCTCTCGCCGCCCGAGCCCAGCCCTCCTCCCCCGCCGCCACCACCCATCTCGTTGCTCGTGCCGCCGGTGCCCCAACCGACCCGTCCTCCTCGACCACCCGCTCCAGCCCAGGCGCCTCCTGGGTCGCCCGCCGGCCGGCCCGGCCCCTCCCAAGCTCGGCCGCGGCCGGAGACTCCCCCCCACGACGGCCGGGGCGGGGCGGGTCGAAGAGTCCGCCCGACGAGCGGCCAGGCCCGGACCGGAGCCGGCCCATCGACAGGGCAGGCAACAGCCATCATCGCCACCGGCACCCTGGCATCGAGAATCACAGGCTTCCTCCGGGTGCTCGCCATCGGCTACGTCCTCGGGGTCACCTCCCTGTCGGACGCGTTCAACTACGCCAACGGCGTACCGAACATCGTCTACGACCTGCTGCTCGGGGGGATCCTGTCGGCCACCCTCATCCCGGTGTTCGTCGAACAACTACGCCGCGACGATCCTCGGGAAGGAGCCCGGTCAATCTCGGCCATCCTGACCGCCATATCAGCGGTGCTGGTCGTCATGAGCGGGCTGCTGTGGCTCATGGCGCCCTGGGTGATCCGCTTCTACCTGATCCTCAACTCCAAGACGACAGGCCCGGCCGAGCGGGAGGTCGCCACTCACCTGTTGCGCTACTTCGCCCCGCAGGTCTTCTTCCTCGGCGCCATCGTCGTGTCGACTGCGTTGCTGAACGCCCGGCGGCGTTTCACCGCGGCCGCCTTCAGCCCCGTCCTGAACAACCTCATCGCCATCGGCGCCCTGCTAGCCACCAAGTTCGTGGCGTCGGGCATCCTCACCGCCAAGGACACCGCCCCGTCGGCCACGCTGAGCGCCTTCGGTCGGGACCAAAAGGCCATCTTGATCCTCGGTGTCGGCACGACGGCGGGCTACGCCATCCAGCTGTTGGCCCAGCTGCCCGCCATGCGCCGGAGCGGCCTCATCTTCAGACCGGCCTGGAACCTGCGCCATCCCGCCGTGCGCCAGGTCGCGGCCCTGTCCACGTGGCTGGTCGGCGTGGTCGTCGCCAACCAGGCCTCGCTCGCCCTGGTCATGATCCTCGCCGCCCGCCGGGCCGGCGATCTGACCGCCTACCAGTTCAGCTACCAGTTCTTCCAGCTGCCGTACGCCCTCGTCGCGGTATCGGTGGCGAGCGCCATCATGCCGGACCTGGCCGAACGGTGGGCCGCCGACGAGATGGTCACCTTCGAACGGCGCTTCGTGACCGGCCTTCGGGTCACCCTGGCGTTGGTCGTACCGATCGCGGCCATCTACATGGCGGTGGCCCATCCCTTCATCCAGCTGGCTCTCCACCACGGGCGGGTCGGGCAGTCGGGGGCCAGCCTGGTGGGAACCAGTCTGATCTATTTCGCCGCCGGGCTGCCCGGCTTCAGCGCCTACTTCCTGCTCATGCGGGCGTTTCAGGCCATGGTGGCGGCCCGGACCATGTTCTGGATCTACGTCGTCGAGAATGCCCTGACCCTCGTCCTGGCAGTTCCCCTCGACCTCGCCCTGGGCGAGCCGGGGCTGGCCTTGGCGTGGGTGGCCCCCTATACCCTCGCCTCGATCCTGGCCGTGTACCTGCTGCGCCGGCGAGTCGGCCCTCTCGGGGGATGGCTGACCATGCGGGCCCTGTTCCGGGTCGTGCTGGCCAGCGCGGCGGTGGGAGGGGTGGTCGTGGCCATCGGCCTGCCGTTCCGGGGCCGGCAGAACGACGCGGTCCTGATCGTCCGTTTGATCCTCCAAGTAGGGGCCGGATTGGGGGTCTACACCTACCTGGCCAGGCTGCTTCATATCCGGGAGCTGCGCCCGATCTTTGCCATGCTCCGGAGGCTGACGGGATCTGGAGCGTGACAGGCGAGACGGCGGGAGCCGATCAGGCCGGCAGGGCGCGGTTCCCTACCCGCAGCGGCCCTGCTGACGAAGCGCCGCCTCCACCGCCATGCGGTCCACCAGGTCGTTCATCGGGTCGCCACCGTGGCCCTTCACCCAGCGGAAGGTGACCCGGCCAGGCGCGGCCCGGTAGGCGTCGATCAGAGGCTCCCACAGGTCGCGGTTGGCCACCGGCTTCTTCTGGCTGTTGGTCCAGCGCCGGGCCAGCCAACCCTCCCACCACCGGTCGCGAAAACAATTCACCACGTAAGTCGAGTCGCTCACCACTTCCAGCTGGCCGTCCAGAGTCGTGACCGCCTCCAAGGCGGCCTTTATCTCCATGCGCTGGTTGGTGGTCCGCTCCGCCGCTCCGCTGCAATAGGCGCCGGACGGGACGGCCCACGCCCAGCCTCCGGGGCCGGGATTCCCAGAGCAGGCGCCGTCGGTGTAGACGATCGTGGCGGTTTCGAGCGCGGTCACGCCCCCCAGCATGGCGTGAGAAGCTGTCGCTTCGGTGGAGGCGCGCACATACTCCGCTACGGCGCGACCATGGTCGGGTGATCTTCGACGGTTTTTCGCATCAGCTGCCTGACATCGACCCCGAGGAGACCTCCGAGTGGATCGACTCCTTCGACGCCATCGTCGATTCACGGGGCAAGACCCGCGCCCGCTTTCTCCTCATGAAGCTGCTCGAGCGGGCCCGGGAGAACCAGGTCGGCTTCCCGGCGACCGTCTCCACCCCATATGTGAACACCATCCCGCCCGACCAGGAACCGTGGTTCCCCGGCGACGAGCACATCGAGCGGCGCATCCGGGCCTACATCCGATGGAACGCGGCGATCATGGTGGTGCGGGCCAACCACCGGGCCGAGGGTATCGGCGGGCACCTGGCGACCTTCGCATCCTCGGCCAGCCTCTACGAGGTCGGGTTCAACCATTTCTTCCGGGGGAAGGCCAACGGCGGGGCCGGCGACCAGGTCTTCTTCCAGGGTCACGCCGCGCCCGGGGTGTACGCCCGGGCCTTCATGGAGGGCCGCCTCTCCGAAGAGCAGCTCGGCTTCTTCCGGCTCGAGCTCCAAGGTGCCGAGGCCGGCGTGGGTGGCCTCTCCTCCTATCCGCACCCCCGCTTGATGCCCGACTTCTGGGAGTACCCCACGGTATCGATGGGACTCGGCCCGCTGAACGCCATCTACCAGGCGCGCTTCAACCGCTACCTGCAGAACCGGCGCCTGGTCGACACCTCGTCGAGCCGGGTGTGGTGCTTCCTCGGAGACGGCGAATGCGACGAGCCCGAAACCCTCGGAGCGCTGTCCCTGGCCGGGCGCGAGCAGCTCGACAACCTGATCTTCGTGGTGAACTGCAACCTGCAGCGCCTGGATGGGCCGGTACGGGGGAACGGCAAGATCATCCAGGAGCTGGAGGCGACCTTCCGGGGGGCGGGCTGGAACGTGATCAAGGTCGTATGGGGCTCCAAATGGGACGAGCTGCTGGTACGCGACGTCGACGGAGCCCTCCTGAACAAGATGAACACCACCGTGGACGGGGAGTTCCAGAAGTACGCCACCGAGGACGGCGCCTACATCCGCGAGCACTTCTTCGGGCCCGATCCCCGCTTGAGGGCCCTCGTGGACCATCTCTCGGACGACGAGCTGCGCAACCTGCCCCGGGGGGGCCACGACTACCGCAAGCTCTACGCCGCCTACAAGGCGGCTACGGAGATCACCGGGCAGCCCACCGTGATCCTGGCCAAGACCATCAAGGGCTGGACGCTCGGGCCCGAGATAGAGGCCCGCAACTCCACCCATCAGATCAAGAAGATGACCGCCGCCCAGCTGAAGTTGCTGCGGGACCGCCTGTACCTTGAGGAGGAGATCCCCGACTCGGCGCTCGAGCGCGGCGAGCCGCCGTTCTTCCGCCCCACCCCGGACTCGGTCGAGTACCGCTACATGGTCGAGCGCCGCCAGGCCCTGAACGGCTCTCTCCCCCAACGCGTGGTCCGGGCCCGGCCCCTTCCCCCGCCGGCGGAAAAGGGGTTGGCCGAGTTCGACGCCGGGTCGGGCAAACGGGCCGTGTCGACCACCATGGCGTTCGCCGTGATGCTGCGGAACCTCTTGCGCGACAAGGGCATCGGGGAGCGGATCGTGCCCATCATTCCCGACGAGGCCCGCACCTTCGGTTTGGACGCCCTGTTCAAGGACTTCAAGATCTACGCCCCTCACGGCCAGCTCTACGACCCGGTCGACTCCAAGCTCATGCTCACCTACTCCGAGGCCAAAGACGGCCAGATCCTCGAGGAAGGGATCTCGGAGGCCGGCGGTATGGCCGACTTCACGGCGGCGGCCACGTCGTATGCCACATGGGGTCAGCCCATGATCCCGTTCTTCATCTTCTACTCGATGTTCGGTTTCCAGCGCATCGGTGACCTGGCCTGGGCCCTGGGAGACATGCGGGGGCGGGGCTTCATGCTCGGCGCCACCGCCGGGCGCACCACCCTCCTCGGCGAAGGTCTCCAGCACGACGACGGGCACTCCCTCCTGCTCGCCTCGACCTTCCCCAGCCTCCAGGCGTACGACCCCGCCTTCGCCTACGAAGTGGCCGCCATCATCAACGACGGGATCAGGCGCATGTACGGCGACGACCCCGAAGACGTCTTCTACTACTTGACGCTCTACAACGAGAACTACACCATGCCGGCCAAGCCCGAGGGGGTGGACGAGGGGATCCTCAAGGGCCTCTACCGCTTCTCCCCCGCGCCTGGACAGCTGTCGCGGCAGGCCACCATCCTGTTCTCCGGCACCGCCTCACATGCTGCCATGGAGGCCCAACGCCTCCTCGCCGAGGAGCACGATGTGGCAACCGAGCTGTGGTCGGCCACCAGCTACAAAGCCCTCCGCGAGGACGCCCTCTCGGTAGAGAGGTGGAACCGTCTCCATCCGACCCTGCAGCCCCGGACGCCGTATGTGACCGAGACGCTCTCGGCCACCAACGGGCCGATCGTGGCCGTCACCGACTTCATGAAAGCGGTACCCGACCAGATCGCCAGATGGGCACCCGGCCACTTCACCCCACTGGGCACCGACGGCTACGGGCGCTCTGACACCCGGGAGGCGCTGCGCCGCCACTTCGAGACCGACGCCGGCCACCTGGTCGTGGCCGTGCTGGACGGGCTCCGTGAGCGAGGCGAGGCCAAGGCCCAAGAAGTGGAAAAAGTGATCGCCCGGTTCGGAATCGACCCGGACGCCCCGGACCCCCGGATCAGCTAGAGCCCGCCGCTATCGTGAGCCTACCTATGCTTCATCTGAGCCAGGACCCCGACGCCGACGAGCTGCTGTCAGAAGACCCTCTGGCCCTCCTGATAGGCATGGTGCTCGACCAGCAGATACCGCTGGAGCGAGCGTTCAGCTCGCCCCTCGACCTCAAGAAGCGCCTCGGGGGCCGCTTGGACGCGGCGGAGATCGCAACCATGGACCCGGACGAGCTGTCGAAGGTGTTCTCGGAGAGACCGGCGCTGCACCGTTTTCCGGCGGCCAACGCCAAACGGGTCCAGGAGCTGTGCCGGATCGTCATCGACGACTACGAGGGCGACCCGGCCGCGGTGTGGAACGGGGCCGGCGACGGCTCCGATCTCTACCGGCGGGTGAAGGCCCTGCCCGGCTTCGGCGAACAGAAGGCCCGGATCTTCATCGGGCTGCTCGGCAAGCAGCTCGGGGTCAGGCCGGTGGGCTGGGAGGCGGCGGCTGGAAAGTTCGGCCAGCCGGGCACCTACATGTCGGTCGCCGACATCGTCGACGCCCAGAGCCTCGGTCGGGTGCGGGCCTACAAGCAGCAGATGAAGGCGGCCGCCAAAGGCGGCGCCGCTCAACCGACCGAGTGAGGGTCGTCGCCAACGGGGACGGGGTGGAGCTTCCCGACGGGGCCACGCTCACCGACCTGCTCGACGCCGTCGGGCTCGGCGCCAAGTGGGTGGTCGCCGAGGTGAACGGGGCAGCGGTCAACCGATCCGACATGGCTACGGTTCGCCTCTCGGAGGGGGACCGGGTGGAACTGGTCCGGGCTGTCGCAGGTGGGTGAGTCTGACCGCTTGGCCGGACGGCGGCTGTACCTGTGCACCGCCGACCGGCCCGATCTCGAGTCCTTCCTGTCCGCCTGCATCGAAGGCGGGGTCGACCTGGTCCAGCTCCGTGAGAAGCGCCTCGACGACCGGGCCCTGCTCGCCCGGGCCGCGGTGGCTCGGGAGGTGTGTGGCCCCTACGGGGTCCCCTTCGTCCTGAACGACCGCCCCGATCTGGCGCTGGCATGTGGCGCCGACGGGGTGCACGTCGGCCAGGACGACGTGTTTCCCGAGATGGCCCGCCGGATCATGGGTCCCGAGGCGGTCGTCGGGCTGTCGACCCACGCCCCGGCCGAATGGGACGCGACCGGACCCGAGCCGGTGGACTACCTGTCCGCCGGCCCGGTCAGCCCGACGCCCACCAAGCCGGGGCGGCCCGGCACCGGTCTCGCCTATCTGGAATATGTGGCTGCCCGGGCGACCAAGCCCTGGTTCGTGACCGGCGGGGCGACACCCGAGACGATCCCGGCCATGGCGGCGGCCGGGGCCCGACGCTTCGTCGTGGTGCGCTACCTGACGGAGTCCGACGACCCGGCGGCGGGCGCCAAACGGCTCCGGGCCGCCATCGACCAGTACTGGGATTAGCTTCTCAGCTTCCCTGGCGGTCCATCCAGCCGATCAGGAGGGCGATGGCCCGGGGGTCGTTGCGCAACCGGTGGCCTGCGCCGGCCAGGACCCGCAGCTCGACCTGGGCGTCGGCCGCGTCGGCCAGGGCCCGGGCGTCGAGCACGGTCACGACCTCGTCGTTGGCTCCATGGACCAAGAGGATGGGCCGGGGGGGGATCTTGCCGATCAGGTTGAGCGGGCGGATCTCGCGAAGCTCCCGGGCCCAGGCGTCGAGGTCGGGCGGGAAGTGGGGGTCACGGATGACTCCGGCGGCTCGGGCCTGGGCCACGAAACGCCGGGCGTCGGTGGCCCGATCCGCAAAGTCAGCGGGGGCGGATAGCGCGGCCACCCCGCGCACCCTGGAGTCCTCCCCGGCCGCGCAGATCGCCAGCGCCCCGCCGGCCGCGAACCCGCACAGCCAGGCGCCGTCCACCCCGGGAATGCGCAGGAGCACGTCGATGGCCACATGAAGATCGGCCAGCCATCCGCCGAGGGAGAAGTTGCCCGTCGACTCGGCCGTGCCCCGGAAGCTGAAGGTCAGCACCACCCACCCGGTGTCGGCCGCCAGCCGGTTGGCCAGCTGCTGGTAGCCCCGGTTGGGCGTGTCGGGCTGGGGCGGATCGACCGGAAAGCCATGGCAGATGACCAGCCCGTGGCGGCCCGATCCCGACGCGGCCGAGGGGGCGGGCCGGGCCAGGTAGGCGGAAAGGGTCCGGTCGGGCAGCGAGATCGGGAACGGTCCGCCGGTGTCGGGAGGATTGAAGGTCGGAGAGGCCAATGCACTCCTACGAACGCAGGTTTGGGACAAACGCGAGATGGGGCCGCCCTGGCGGCGGCCCCAACTTCAGCAGATATTCACCAACTGGATGAACAAGGCAGAACGTCTCGCCTTTCGGCTGCCGGGCGGGACCATTTCCCGACCGTTCTTGCCCCGGGTAACTGGTGGGGATTCACCAGGTGGCCCAGCGACCGCCCTAGCGGCCAGTCACCTCCGAGGTCCCAATACGACTAGCACTACTCAGTTGGACCACCTCCTTTCCTCGGTGCCGCCGATGCTACCGGGTGCCAGGCGGTGAGTCGCGTCATTTACCCCCGCTAGATGCCGATGCGCTGAGCGAGCAGCTCGCGGTGGTAGGTGGGATCGCCGAAGAGCAGCTCGGAGCTCTTGGCCCGCTTGAAGTACAGGTGGGCGGGATGCTCCCAGGTGAAGCCGATGCCTCCGTGGATCTGGATGTTCTCGGCGGTGGCGTGGAAGTAGGCCTCCGAGCAGTACGACTTGGCCAGGCTGGCGACCACAGGGAGCTCGTCGTTGTCCTCTGCGGCAGCCCAGCCGGCGTAGTACGCGGCGGACTTGGCCGACTCGACCTCCAAGAGCATGTCGGCGCATTTGTGCTTGATGGCCTGGAAACTGCCGATGGGGCGGCCGAACTGCACCCTCACCTTGGCGTACTCGACCGCCATCTCCAGAACCTTCTGGGCCCCGCCTACCTGCTCAGCCGCCAGCGCCACCACGGCCAGATCGAGCATCTTCGACACAGCCGCCCAGCCCGCCCCGTCGGCGCCGACCAGGCGGGCGGGCGTCGACCCGAACGTCAGCTTGGCCTGCTTGCGGGTCTGGTCCATGGTCGAAAGCGGCGTGGCCGTGAATCCCTTCGCCCCTTTCTCCACCGCGAACACCGAGATCCCGGCTCCGGTACGAGCCGCCACCAGCACCAGATCGGCGGTGTGGCCGTCGAGCACGTAGAGCTTCTCGCCCGTCAGGGTCCAGCTGTCACCCGACCCACTGGCCCCTACGGTTACCCCCTCCTCATCCCAACGCCCCGATGCCTCGGCGAGGGCGACCGTGGCGATCTTCGACCCGTCTGCGATGCCCGGCAGGTAGTCATTCTTGGCCGCGTCGTCGCCGCTTACGAGCAACAGGTTGGCGGCCAGCGCCACGCTGGAGAAGTACGGGGCGCACAAGAGCGCCCGGCCCATCTCCTCTAGAACCACGATCAGCTCCACATAGGAGTAACCAGAGCCGCCGAACTCCTCGGGGATGGTCAGCCCCTGCAGCCCGAGCTGCTCGGCCATCTGCTTCCAAACCGCCTTGTCGTAGCCGTCGGTCGTGTCCATCAACCGGCGGACCTCGGTCTCGGGGGACTTGTCCTCCAAGAAGCGGCGCACCGCCTTGCGAAGCTCTTCCTGCTCCTCACTGAAAGCAAAATTCACGTGGCGATCCCCTCGGGCGGTGGGTCAGTGGACGAAGTACACCATTTCTAGCCCATAGGCTTTTGC
Organism: Acidimicrobiales bacterium; assembly: GCA_019241495.1. Lineage (GTDB taxonomy): Bacteria > Actinomycetota > Acidimicrobiia > Acidimicrobiales > Palsa-688 > JAFAWZ01. The sequence goes on from JAFAWZ010000094.1 coordinate 12,506, forward strand.
CGATGCACTCCAAGGCTCATTGGGAGGACGGCCAGGCAGAGATACATCGGGTCGTGGTCGGCCCCATGGACAACAACGTGTACGTCCTGCGCTGCAAGGCCACCGGCGAGGCGGTGCTCATCGACGCGGCCAACGAGCACGAGAAGCTGCTCGACATGTGCCGGCAGTTGGGGGTGCGCAAGGTGCTCGAGACCCACGGTCACTGGGACCACATCCAAGCCGTCCCGGCGGTGCGAGACGCTGGCTACGACGTGGGAGTGACTGCGGCCGACTCGGCGATGCTGCCCTCGTACGACTTCGTGCTGGGCGACGACTCGGTAATCGAGGTCGGCCGCCTGCGGTTGCGCACCATCCTGACCCCGGGCCACACCCCGGGCTCGATCTGCTTCGCCCTCGAAGGGTCACCGGTGCTCTTCAGCGGCGACACCCTCTTCCCGGGCGGGCCCGGGGCGACCAAGTTCCCGGGGGGCGACTTCGGGGCCATCATCGGGTCGATCGAGGACCGGTTGTTCGCCCGGCTCCCCAGCCAGACCATCGTGATGCCCGGTCACGGGGTGGACACCACCATAGGAACGGAGTCCCCCCACTTGCAGGAGTGGATCGACCGGGGCTGGTAACCGGCTACGAGCCGGTCAGGGGATGCCGGGGGGCATCGACCAGCTCGAGATCGTCGGGCAGCCCGTCGACCTCTACGTCGTCTCCTTCGACGGTGACCGAGACCCGGGCCCCGGCGAGGGGTATCCGCCCCACGTGGAGGCGGCTGATCTGCTCGGGCAGGGCGGGGTGCAGCCACACCTTGCCGCGCGGGACCCACGGGTCCAGGCGGAGCAGGGTGCGCAACATCAAAAGAGGGGAGGCGGCGGCCCACGCCTGGGGGGAGCACGACGTGGGGTACGGCAC
>JAFAWZ010000244.1 GCA_019241495.1 Acidimicrobiales bacterium
CCCGACGTCACGGTCGTGGGCTCGTCGCCCGAGCCGATGGTGCAGCTGCTCGACGGTCGCGTGATCAGCAGGCCGATCGCCGGCACCCGGCGCCGCGGTGAGACCGACGAGGAGGATCGCCGCCTCGCCGGTGAGCTGAGCGAGCACCCCAAGGAGGTCGCCGAGCACGTGATGCTGGTCGACCTGGCCCGCAACGACGCGGGCCGCGTCGTCGAGTACGGGAGCGAGCGGGTCGATGAGCTGATGATCCTGGAGCGCTACAGCCACGTCATGCACCTGACCTCGCAGGTTTCCGGCCGGCTCCGGCCCGGGCTCGGTCCCATTGACGTGCTGCGGGCGACTCTGCCCGCCGGAACGGTGTCGGGAGCTCCGAAGGTGCGGGCCATGCAGATCATCGACGAGCTGGAGCCGGTCAAGCGCGGACCCTACGCCGGGGTGATCGGCTACTTCGACTTCTCCGGAAACCTCGACACGGCCATCACCATCCGGACCATGCTCGTGGCGCCGGACGGGACCGCCAGTGTGCAAGCGGGGGCGGGCATCGTGGCCGACAGCAACCCTGACGACGAGGACCTCGAGTGCGCGAACAAGGCCGCCGCCCTCTTGGCTGCCGTCGGTCCAGCCAGGAGGATCACAGCGGCGCGCCAACAGGCCCGAGCCACGGAGGTGCCAGATGCCTGAGCGTTACCGGGTGCAGTTGGATCGGGACGTGCTCACCGCCAAGGGCCCCGAAGCCGCCACCTTCCTCCAGGGCCAGCTGAGCCAGGACGTGCTCGGCTTGGCCGACGGGGGCCACGCCTGGTCGTGGTTGCTCGCTCCGGCCGGCAAGGTGGAGGCCCTGGTCCGGGTGTGGCGGCGCGACCCGGCCAGCTGGGTCATCGAGACCGACGCGGGTTGGGGAGAGGCGGTCCTCACCCGCCTCGACCGGTTCAAGCTACGGACCAAGGTGGACCTGGCCCCGAGCCCGGCTTCGGTCGAAGCCTGGCGCGGGGTAGGGCTCCCACCCCCGCCCGCGGTGGGCGTGCTCGTAGCCGACCCGCCGTGGCCCGGTGTGGCTGGCGTTGACGTCCTGCGCCTGGAATCGGTCGGGCCAGAAGACGACCTGCCGTCGATCAGTGCCGAGGAGTACGAGGCGGAGCGGATCCTCTCCGGTATCCCCCGCATGGGCGCCGAGCTGACCGACAAGACCATCCCGGCCGAGACCGGGCTGGTGCCGCTCACGGTCAACTTCACCAAGGGCTGCTACACCGGTCAGGAGCTGGTGGCCCGCATCGATTCGCGCGGCGGCCATGTACCCCGGCACCTACGCGGTCTCCGCCTCGGCGAGGACGTCGCGGCTGGGACCGAGCTGTTCGACGGCGAGACATCCGTCGGGACCGTCACGAGCGTGGCCCGTTCCGAACAGCACGGCTGGGTCGGTTTGGGCTACGTCAAACGGGGCATCGAGCCGCCCCGGCGGGTCGAGGCGGGCGCGCAGCGGGTCTCGACCGAGGTGGTGGCTCTACCGTCATGAGAGGCTGTCGCAAGACTACTTCGAGGTGGCAGAAGCCGGCGGCTCGGCCCATACCGTGGATGCGAGCCGTTGCCTTCTCCCTCCTGCGGGTCTTGCGACTGCCTCTGAGAGGGCAGATTTGGGTGCCGGGAGGGTTGCTGATCGGGTTGGTCGCCGCGGGATGCGGCGGGAACGTGTCGACCCTGTCGTTCCCGGGCCCGCCCTCCACGACCGCGGCGACCCAGCCCGCCGCGAACACCCTTCCCGGAGACCTGTCGTCGGTCGCCCAGGCACCGGTCGCCGGGGTGACCACGACGACCGCTCCCGCCGTAGGGCCGGGGTCGGCCACGCTGAACGGCACCGTCCTCGGAGCGAGCGGGCCGGTATCCGGAGCGGTGGTGGAGGCGGACCGGTTGGTGGGCGACGCGATGGCCGTGGCCAAGGCGAACACCGCGGCGGACGGAAGTTGGAGCCTCCCGAACATCCTCGGCGGGCGTTACCGGGTGCGGGCCTGGCAGTCGCCGAGCCTGGGTATGGGCAACCCTCAGGTCGTCTTCCTGTCGGGTGCCCAGACGCTGTCCGTCTCGTTGCAGCTCACCCAGTACCACGGGCCGAGCGTCGCCATGGCCATCTCGCCCCGCAACCCGGCGGTCGGCCAGCAGGCCAATCTCCTGGTTCAGGTCACCAACCCCACCGTCGGCTCCGACGGGGTGCTGCGCAGCCCGCCGGTGGTCGGAGCCACAGTGACGCTGGTGAACGGCTCCAACTGGCAGGTGTTCAACGGCAATCCCCGCACCACGGATGTGGCCGGCAACGCGCTGTTCCAGGTCTCGTGCACGAATGCGGGCGCCAGCCCGCTCAGCGCTCAGGTCGCCAACCAGCCGCCAGTACCGTTGGCTGTCCCCGACTGCGCCCCGCCGCCCACGACGACCGTCCCGACCCTCCCATCGGAGACCACGACCACCTGCCCGTCGCCACCGGGACGCGGTTCCACCCCGACCACGACGGCGATCTCGTGCTGAGAAGCTGTCAAAACTACTTTGAGGTGGGAGAAGGCGGCGGCTTGTTGCCCTCCCGCGGGTTTTGTGTCAGCTTCTGAGAGCCGGAAGTAGGCTCGGCTCCTCCATGGGCACCTACCTGGATCGCATCCTGGCGACCCACCGGGCCGCAGCCGCCGCGGACCGCCGCGACCCCGACGGTCTGCGGGCGTGTGCCACCGCGCAGCCACCGGGGCGCGGTTTTCACGCCGCGCTCTGCGGGTTGGAGTCGGTCGCGGTGATCGCGGAGATCAAGCGCCGCAGCCCGAGCAAGGGGGAGCTGGCTCCCGGCCTGGTCGCCGCCGACCTGGCTCAGGCCTACGAGAGGGGCGGAGCTTCGGCCCTGTCGGTGCTGACCGCCCGCGAGTACTTCGCCGGCTCCGCTGAGGACCTCCGAGACGCCAGGACGGCGGTCAGCTTGCCGGTGCTGCGCAAGGACTTCACGGTCGCACCAGCGGACGTCTACGACGCCCGGATCATGGGAGCGGACGCGCTGTTGTTGATCGTCGCCGCGCTCTCACCCGCTGAGCTGCTTTCACTGCTCGAGCTGGCCCGCCAGGTCGGGTTGGACGCACTGGTCGAGGTTCACGACGAGGCCGAGGCCGAAACGGCGTTGGCCGCCGGGGCCACGACCATCGGTGTGAACCAGCGCGACCTCTACACCTTCGAGGTCGACACCGGCCGGGCTGCTCGAGTAGCGGCCGCCCTGCCCGATGGTGTGGTTCGGGTGGCCGAGTCGGGGATCCGGGGGGCCGACGACGTGGCCCGCCTGGCCGATGCCGGCTTTCACGCCGTCCTGGTGGGCGAGACGCTGGTCCGCTCGGCCGACCCGGCCCGGGCCGTGTCGGCCATGCGGGTGCGTCTGGACCGGGCCCGAACCTGATGGCCCCGGAGCTCGATGTGGGGCCTCACATGTTCGTGAAGATCTGCGGGATCACGTCAGAAGACGACGCTCTTCTCGCGGTCGCCATGGGAGCAGACGCGTTGGGCTTCGTGTTCGCTCCCTCCCCCCGGCAGGTTGCCCCCCAGGTCGCGGCCGACATCGTGAAGCGCCTGCCGCCGGAGGTGATCGCGGTCGGGGTGTTCCGCGATTTCGCCCCGCAGAGGGTTTCGGACGTGGCCCACGCGGCTGGCCTGCGAGGGGTGCAGCTCCACGGCCACGAGCCGCCCGAGGATGCCCAGTGGCTGCGCGCCCGGGTTCCGGTGGTCATCCAGGCGTTCGCGGCGGGCGACGCTCGGGTTCGCCAGGCCGCGGACTACGGGGCCACCGCCATCCTGCTCGATGCCCCCAACCCGGGCTCGGCCCAGCTGTTCGACTGGTCCCTGGCCGCCGAGGTGCCGGCCGGCCAGCGAGTCATCATCGCCGGCGGGCTCGACCAGGCCAACGTCGGGGCGGCCATCGCCCACACCCGGCCGTGGGGGGTGGACGTGTCGTCGGGCGTGGAGCGCTCCCCCGGCGTCAAGGACCCCATCAAGCTGCGCGAGTTCATCCGGGCGGCGCGGGCCGCCTTCGACGCCCTGGAGGACGAGGACGGGCTGGACGAACCAGGGGCGGTCCCGGCTCCGGGCCTCTACGACTGGCAGGAGGACTGGTGAGCGAGCAGGTGAGCATGGGCGACCCCGGGCCCACCGGGCGCTTCGGGGACTTCGGGGGCATGTACGTGCCCGAGTCGCTGGTGCCCGCCTGCATAGAGCTGGAGAAGGAGTTCCGCCAGGCGTGGGCCGATCCCGCCTTCCGGCGTCGCCTCGACAACCTGCTACGGGACTACGCGGGCCGGCCCACCCCCCTCACTGAAGCCCGGCGCCTCTCGGACGAGCTCGGGGTGAGGGTTCTGCTCAAACGGGAGGACCTCACTCACACCGGGTCCCACAAGATCAACAACGTCTTGGGCCAGGGCCTCTTGACCCTCGAGATGGGCAAGACCCGGATGGTCGCCGAGACCGGCGCCGGCCAGCACGGGGTGGCCACGGCCACCGCGGCCGCTCTCTTCGGCCTGGAGTGCGTGGTCTACATGGGCGAGGTCGACACCCGCCGCCAGGAGCTCAATGTGTTCCGCATGGAGCTCCTGGGCGCCGAGGTCCGCCCCGTTCGGAGCGGGAGCCGGACGTTGAAGGACGCGGTCAACGAGGCCCTGCGGGACTGGGTCGCGACGGTCGAGACGACCCACTATTGCCTGGGCTCGGTGATGGGGCCGCACCCGTTTCCCTGGATGGTGCGCGAACTGCAGAGCGTGGTGGGCGGCGAAGCCCGGGAGCAGTGCCGGGCGCTGCTCGACGGCGCCGACCCGGATCTGGTCGTGGCGTGCGTGGGGGGCGGGTCGAACGCGGCCGGCACCTTCGCCGGGTTCGTGGATACGGGCGCCCGCCTGGTCGGGGTGGAGGCGGCAGGCGGCTCGGCCATGGGCCACGGTGTCCCGGGCGTCCTCCACGGGATGCGCTCCTACCTGCTGCAGGACGAATGGGGCCAGATCCTCGAGGCCGAGTCGATCTCCGCCGGCCTCGACTACCCCGGCATCGGGCCGGAGCACTCCTACCTAGCCGATGTGGGGCGGGCCCGGTACGAGATAGCTAGCGACGAGGAGGTGTTGGCCGCGCTGCAGCTTCTCTCTCGCAGAGAAGGGATCATCCCGGCGCTCGAACCGGCCCACGCCCTGGCCTGGCTCGTTCGCGCCGTGCGCAGCGGCGAGGTTCCACTCGGCAGCACCGTGTTGATGACGCTGTCGGGGCGGGGGGACAAGGACGCCGAGACGGTTATGAGAGCTTTGGCGTGACGACGGCGCTGGGAGTGGCGGTAGAGCCGCATCTGCGGGCGGTGCGCGACGCGGGCCGCAAGATCCTCGTCACCTACGTGACAGGAGGGCTCCAGCCCCACTGGATCGACGCCCTCTCGGCCATGGTGGACGCGGGCGCCGACCTGGTGGAGATCGGCATCCCGTTCTCCGATCCCGTTATGGACGGCGTGACCATCCAGGAGGCGTCCAGCCGGGCCCTGGCCCACGGCGCCAACCCGGCCAGCATCCTCGACGCCATAGCCCCCCTCGAGGTCCCGGTGCCCCTCGTCGCCATGACCTACTACAACCTGGTGTCCCGGGCCGGTCACCGGCGCTTTTCCGCCATGCTGAGCGAGGCCGGCGTCCGCGGGGCCATCCTCCCGGACCTCCCCCTCGAGGAGTCCGGCCCGTGGGAGTCGGCCGCCGCCGCGTCCGGGGTCGAAACCGCGCTCCTGGCCTCGCCGGTCACCCCCGACGACCGCCTGGGGGAGCTGTGCCGCCGGGCTCGCGGCTTCGTCTACGGGGTCAACCTCATGGGCGTCACCGGAGAGAGGGCCTCGCTGTCGGCCACGACCCGTGTCCTGGCCAAACGGCTCAAGAGCACCACCGACAAGCCGGTGGTGATGGGCTTCGGCATATCCGGACCGGAGCAGGCCGTGGAGGCGGCGGCCGAGGCCGACGGGGTGGTGGTGGCCTCCGCCCTGATGCGACTGTTCCTCGACGGGCAGGGGCCCGGGGCGCTCGCCGCCGCGGTAGCCCGGATCCGGCAGGCCCTCGACCGGGGCTAGAGCTCGCCTCCGAACTCGAGGATGACCTTCACGTCGCCCGGCTGGCGCTTGTAGGCGTCTTGCCATTCCGAGAGGGGGACCTTCCGGGTGATGAGCTGGGCGAGCCAGTCCTTGTCCGCCTCGGCCAGGGCCTTCGCACCGGCCTCGTAGTGGCGCCGGTTGGCGTTCACCGAGCCGAAGACGACGTCGTTCTCGAGCACCAGGCGGCGGTTCAGCATTCCCACGTCGACGGGGATGTCGCGACCTCCTGATGACACGCCGGTGAGGCACACGATGCCGTTGGCGCCGGCGTGGTCCATCA
>JAFAWZ010000320.1 GCA_019241495.1 Acidimicrobiales bacterium
CGGCCAGCGCGTCGGCCACATCGTCCGGACCGGTGAGCCGCCCCAGTCGCGAGGCCAGGTCGGCCACAGCCGCGTCGAGCTCGGCGCGGACCTCCGCCGTCCCCACCGCGCGGACAGTCGGTTCCACCCCGTAGCCGGCGGCCTCGACGGCCAGCCGGGCGGCATACCGCTCCACCGTGGCGATGTCGTCCTCGTCGGGAAGAACGCCGCCGGCCACGTCGGCGGAGAGCCGGACGGCGGCTTGCACCGCCCCCTGCCAGATGTCCTCGAGCGACGCCTCGGCTCCCATGGTCGCCTGAAGGGAGCTGGCGTTGGCGGCCAGACGCTCGTCGGCTACGTCGGTGACCATACCGGCGATGTCGGCCAGTTCGCCGGTCAGGTAGCCGGCGTCTGCGCAGGCGACCAGCACCGCCGCGTACCGGTCGGGGTCGGTTATCACCCCGCATACCGCGGTCAGGACCACGATGGTGGGCCCCCACGAGCGGGCGACCTCGGCCACCACGTCGCAGGCCTCCTGGCGGTTCGAGACCTTGTCCACCTCGTCGCCCAAGGTGTCGGTGACCGGGGTGGTGATGATGTCGGCCGCCCGGAACCGGTCCTGGTAGCTGGCCCGGGCCAGGTTGGTGGCCAACAGCCGGGCCGATATCGGGGTCACCTTGGCGGATGGTGTCTTCAACGAGGACAGCAGCCGGTTCCGTACCTTGGCCGGCATGGCCCGCAGGGCGTCGACCAGCTCCTCGGGGTTGACCTGCTCCCAGGCCCGGGCCATGGCTGCATGTTCCAGGGTCAGGCCGATTCCGTCGCTGAGGTCGCTCATCGGGGTCCTCCCGGTTCTTGGTCGGCACGTGGCGGTGGTGGGGTGAACGGGTCGGATACGGCATCGTCGAGGCCGGCTGTGACCTCCTCGTCGGCGCCAAGGTCCCGGATCGCCTCTTTGGCCCGGCGCAACTGTGCTTCGATGTTTGGGTCCAGGCCTTGACCGCGGGTGTGGCGGCGCCGCCATGTCTGGTTCGGTCCGAGGGCGGCGGGCAAGTAGTCAGTGCCGGCCACCTCATCCCAGCCGGCGTCCTTCTCGGCTGAGCGGTAGTGGCCGAACGGAAGGTTCACCACCGTGGCCGGGACGTAGTGGCGGTACGCGGCCCGCCGCAGCCGGCGGGCCTGGGCCTCCACGAAGCGGGACAGCAGGTCGGCGTCGGCCCGCCGGCCGGCGCCGGTGATGCGATCGGAGACGACGACCAACCCCGCCTCGAGAGCGGCGACCCCGGCGGCGGCCATCGCCGCCACCGCGGCTAGCACCGCCCTGCGCAGCACCCCCGGCCCGTATCCAGGGACCGTCTCGCCGTGCGGCCCGAAGCAGAACCCAACCACGTCATCCACCGGCAGCGCGACGCGGCCGTCCTCGGTGACAGCTCCGTGACGGCGGACCACGGCCCGGACCAGCTGGCCGATGGTGGCAGTGCGCGACACCCGCTCGGCCAGCCCGGCGGCGGCCAGTGCCACGGCCAGGTTGAACTCGTGGGTGTAGGTGATGTCGCCGACCAGCTCCGGCTGGTCCAGCAGCCTGGTCTCGGCGGTCACGATCGTGGAGTCGAGCGGCCAGGTGACCCGCATCGTGGTGCCCGCCCACACCCCGAGCGGCCAGCTCACGCTCAAATGTCCGTCGTCGTCGAGGCGGCTCCAGTCCCGGGTCTCGGGGTCGCCGTCGTGGCGGCGAAGCACCAGGATCAGGCTCTGGCCGGCGGTGTGCAGGTGCGCTGCAACCAGGGCGGAGATCGGCCTCGGTAGCCGCAGTCGGTCCCGGTCCAGGTCGGCATTTGTTAGGTGCACGGTCCAGGTGACATCGGAGTCGACCAGCTCCCAGGTCAGGTCGTCGTCTTCGTCATCGAGCTCGAGTTCCTCGTCGGCGGCCGGCACTCGTTCGATCACCCCGCCGGTGTGGGCGACCCAGCCCAGGCCGAGGGCGATGGCCGGGTCGGCGGCGACTGGGGTGAGCGTGCCCAACTGCTCGGCCCGCCACAGCCCTCCGCCCTGCCACAGGTCGTCCAGACGCAGGTGCACCCCGTTCCAATCGCCGTCGGCCGCTTCGACGGCCAGGGTGTCCAGGGTGAGCAGCGACGCGCACACGACGCCCACCGTCCAACGCTCCCCGATGAGGTCCTCGTCGTCGGCGCAGTCGGGTATGCGAGCCGACATGGCCGCCCACGCCACCTTCTCGTGGTGCGGCAGCTGCGCCAAGCCCCGCACACTGCGCCGCAGCGGCCCGTCGTCGGCTTCGTCGGCTTCGACAACCCGTGCATACAGGTCGGCGTCGATGTAGTACGGGCCGAACGAGCGGACATCTTCGCGGGTGTCGAGCGCGGCGGCCAGCACCGATGCCGCCTCGGCCAGCACGCCTGGGCCCGCCGGCACCCCGGCCGCGGCCAAGGCCTGCGGGTGGTGGCGGGCGGTCCACGCCGCCCAGAAGGTGACCTCGTCCGCCTCGTCCAGACCGTCGGTGTAGGAGACCTCGGCCAGCATGTGCCCGTAGCGATCGAAGCGCCGCTCGAGGCGTCGTTCCCGCGCCAGCTTCTCCTCGCTGGGCACGAACGCGTCGCCGAGGCATTCGAAGTCGACCACTAGCCGTTCCCACAGCAGCTGCGGCCCGTCCGGCGGAGCGAAGTCCGCCGGCGGCGGTCCGTCGGCTGGAATACCCGACGGGGCCCCGGCCAGCCAGCCTGGCACCCAGGTCGGATCGAGGAGCGGGTGGGCTCCTTCTTTCCAGATGACCTCCCCCCAGTATTCGTCTCCGCCGATCACCACCTTCACCAGCGCCCCTAGCGGCACCGCCTCCTGGCTCCGTCGCTCGGCCCGTCCCGGGGGCTGGTGCTCGAAGTACGGCAGGCCCTCCAGGTACTCGCCGAACGCGGCGCCGTCGTAGCCGCCGAGGGCGCCTCGCCCGAACCACAGCGCGTTCAACAGACCCGGCAGCGACACCGGTCGGCGAGCCCTGCGCAACTCGCCGACCGCCACGTCGAGGGTTTCCTCGTCGATCACCCCGGCAGCCAGGCGACGCAGCAGCGACCCGGAGCCGGCCGCCGCGGCCGCCTCCGGGATCGCGGGGGCGCTCACCGTTCGGCTCCCACAGTCACCCCGCCTGTGTCCCCGGCTCCGTCGGCTACGGCAGCGCCGGCCCGCCCTGCTTCGCGCGCGGCGCGGGCAGCGTCGGCGGCGACGTGCTCGGCCAGGCGCCACCGGCCGGCCACCTCGACCACCTGCCCATCGGCGGCCATGCTGGCCAGGGCCGCTTCCACTGCGGCCAGGCGCACGCCGATCATGGCGCCGCGGACCCGGTGGTGCAGAAGAGACGGCCACAGTCGGCGGCGCCGCCGCAGCCGCGGCGAGTACCACGAGTCCTCGCCGTGCAGGACCCGGCGCAGCATGGGCGAGGTGAGACCCCGGTACTCGTGCCAGAGCAGGTCGGAGATGTGCCGGCGCAGCCGGCGCTCGAATGCGGCGCGACCGGTCGCCGTGGCCGCCATCGGCTGCGGGCGCGGGATGAAGAACGCCCGATGCAGAGCTGGCGCCTCGGTCGGGTCTCCGGCCACGGTGGCCGCGTCGTTCCAGTGCCAGCTGCAGCGCACCGCCGCGGTGGCGCAGCAGCCCTCGGGTAGGCCGGCGACCCCGAAATGGTGGCCGAAACCCTCGTGAGCGCAGCGGCCGCGGTCATCGAACCAGGCCCGCAGTTCACGCAGCTCCTCGTTGACCCGTGCGTTGCGGGCCGTTACCGCGGTGTCGAACCCGGCCGGCCGGTCGACGGCGAGCGTGCGGTACACCACCAGCCGGGCCCTGGTCACCTGCTGGGAGACATCCAGCCACCCCCGGTCATGGGCGGCCGCCAGCCCGTTCCACAGCTCGGTCAGATCGCCGGCCACCTCGTCGTAGCCGGCCACTCCCCCGGGCATGCCGAGCACCGCGTGCAGGCCGGCCAGGTCCACGCCGGTGGTGGTGGCATCGGGGTCGGCGAGGATCCGATCGATTACTTGGGCCCAAACCGCGTCGTCGCAGGCCACCTCGCCCAGGCCGACCCGGACCCGGTCGGGTACGTCGCCCCCGTCGTCGACCCCGCCGACCGTGCCGAGCGCAGCCAGGGCCCGGACCACCGCCCCCTGGTACTCCTCGGCGACCCGGGCGGAGCGCAGCGCCGCCTCGCCGAGCCGCCCCGCGGCAACATCCTCGAGCATCTGCTCGCCGGCCAGCGTCTCGGGGTCCACGGCCGTCACCTGACCTGAGGGGGCGGCGTCGAGGAGCCGGTCGGCCAGGCGGCGCAGGGTGGTGATGCCGATGTCCTGGGTGGCCATCCACGTCACCGTCCGCCACGACCGGTGCGTCACCAGGGCCATCGCCGCGTTGAGGGGGACGTCGTCTATCCCGGGTACCTTGCGGGAGCTGTCGCGCCCAGCCCGGCCCAGCTGCTGGTAAAGGGCGGCCAGGTCAGCGGGCGGGGAGATGACGAACACGGTCCGGATGTCGGGGCGGTCCACACCCAGCCCGAACGCCGAAGTGGCAACAACGATCATGGGCCGAAAGTCGTCGTCACCGGCCCGGCCGGCCGTCTTGAACGCGGTGGCCACCGCGGACTTCTCCGCCGTCGACAGCCGCCCGTGGTAGCGCAGCACCCGGTCGGCGCCAGCCTCGCCGAGGTAGTCGCGCACCGCCGCGTGCACCCGTTCCACCTCCCTGACGGTGGTGCAGTAAAAGATGGCGTGCTGGTCGAGGGCTTCGACGACGACCTCCACCAGACCGGCCACCGCGTTCGGCCCGCCGGGCGCCAGCCGGCGCCGCCAGATGGCCAGGTCGGCTCGAAGCGGGTTAGCGGCCACGGTGACGAACCCGGCCCGGTCCCCGCCGGCCGGCTCGGCCGGGGGCAGCCCGAACAGCCTGGCCCGCAGTCCTTCGCGGACGGTGCGGTTGGCTGTGGCGGTGAACGCTGAGACCGCCAGGCCGGGGTGGGCGGCTTTGAGGCCGGCAAGCCAGCGGTCCATGCGCCGGAAAGACGGCCGGAAGTCGTCACCCCAAGAGACCAGGGTGTGGGCCTCGTCGACGGCGATGCGCCTGACGATCCCGGACTCCACCGCCTGTTCGATCAGGTCCCGGAAGCGGGCGTCGGCCAGCCGTTCCGGTGACAGGTAGATAAGCCGGATGTCGTGGTCGGCCTTGCCTCTGAGCGTCTCGGCCACCTGGGTCTTGCCCAGCCTGGAGTTGGACTCGCGCATGGGGCCGGTGAGCGCCCGGATCATAGAGCCGATAGTGGCCCCCAGTCCCATGGCCTGGTCGACCATCAAAGACACCAGCGGGGACACCACCAAGGTCACGCCGGGCAGGACCAGGGCCGGCAACTGGTAGCAGAACGACTTCCCGAATCCGGTGGGCAGCATGGCCAGCAGGTCGTCGCCGCAGGCGATCGCCGCGATGGCGTGGCGCTGCTCGTCGCGCAACTCGACCTGTGCCCCGGCCAGCACCCCGGCGACCGCCTGGCAGCGCTCCACTGTCTCGGCCGCGAAGGCGTCCCGGTCGGCGGCCAGGCCGGCGGCCGCCTCGGCGGGGCTGTACATGAGCTGGCGGATGGCCACCATCTCGGGCAGGTCGACGAAACCGGCCAGGGTGTCAGGCTCCAGCGCCGCGTCGGCGGCGTCGGAATCGACGATGCCGGCGTCGCGGGCGAAGATGATGATGTTCTGCCAGCCGTCCAGCATCGACTTGACGTTCCCGGCACCGACGTCCCCGCCGACATCGACGCGCAGGCCGTCCTCCAGGCTCCCCAGGAACACCCGGCGGTACATGCGCCGGCGGCTGTCGGAGCCGGACAGCTTGTTGTCGCTGATGACGATCACACCGCGGTGCTCGGTGGTGCGGATGAGCCGGCCCACCGCCTGGCGGAGGCTGAGTGCGGCCAGCGGCAGGTAATACGCCTCATCCGCGGCCCGCTCCGGGTCGGCTTCGCGGTCGGCGATGGCGCCGGCTAGGGCGTGCGCCCGCCGGGCCCGGATAACCGGGTCGGCGAAGGGTGCGAAGGGAAGCTTGTTGATCCACACCAGCCGCAGCCGGCCCGGGTCGGAGATGTCGACTCCCTGCCACAGGCCGCGGGTCCCGATCAGCACCCCGCCGGTGGTGGCGAACGTATCGACGGCGCGGGCGTTGCCGAGTGTTTCGGCGGTGGCCACCGGGACCCCGGCAGCAGACAGGCCGGGGGCGGCCGCCTCCGCAATCCCGGCAGCGGAGGCCCGGGAGGTGGTGAGCACCATGGCGCCTCCGGCGACTCCGCCGTCGGGGTGGTCGCCGCCGGCCAGGTTCATCCAGCCGGTCAGCTGGTGGGCGATGGTACGCATGGCCCTAGCCGGATGCTCCGCCCAGGACGGGAAGTCGGACAGGCACACCAGCCTGGCCTGGGCGGCGTGGTCAAACGGCGTGTCCAGCTCGATGGCGGGCACGGTGCCGGCCAGTCCCAGCCGGGCCCGGATGAACTCCCAGGAACCGCTCACCCGCAGCGTGCCGGAGGTGAGCACGAGCCGGGGGGTGGAGTCCAGGAACTCCCGCCAGGCGGCGTCCGCGCCGAGGGCGATGGGTGAGGTGGTGACCGAGAAGCGCAGGTATCGCTTGGACCGGGCCACGTCAGGGCTGTCTGCCTCGGCCATCCACACCACCCGGTTCGACTCCGGCGGGACGCCCGCCGAGGCTCCCCCCTCCACCTCGAAGCCAGGGGCATCGGCCTCGTCGGCGAGGTCGTCGTCGGCGGGATCTTCGATCTGGTCGTCGTCCTCGGCGTCAACCTCGTCCAGGCCGACAGCGGCATCGTCCCCGACGGCGCCGACAGAGTCCGCCTCGGCGCCGTCCAGATCGGGCTCCGGGTCCTCGTCGACCGCGGGCGTCTCGTCGTCTCCTGCGGGAATGTCGTGAGGCGGCAGGTCGGAGCGGTCCATTTCCAAGGCGGCGGCCAGCGCCTCGTCGTGGGACTCGTCGGGCGGGGCATCGTCGAGATCGGGGTCGTCGCCGCTGCCGGGGGTGCGCAGCACCCGCCGGCGCAGCGGCCCGACCAGGGTTTCGAGGTCGGCCAGGATGGCGTCGAGGGCTTGCTGCTGAGCCAGCACCGTGGAAGAGACGGCTCGGAACCGTTCGGCCGCCCACCGGTCGGCGGCGTCGAGTCCGTCAGGGGCAGCGGCCCACCAGGCCAGCATCCGGCGAGCGAACTCCAGGTAGTTCCGGGCCCGGTTCAGGCTGTGGCGCAGTGCCTGGACGGGCGCCCCGCTCCGGATCGGTTCGTACTGGCTGGCCAGGGTGACAGCCCGCCGGCCCGGGTCGGAGCCCAGTTCGGACAGCTGGTCGAAGGCCCGCAGCGCCGAGGACGGCAGCACCTCCGCGTCCAGGAAACGGCGCAGCTGGCCGGCGGTCTCGACTAGGCAGGTGACGGCCGGATGACCGTCGACTTCTGCGTTGAACCGGGTGATCTCCCCCGGGATCCGCTCGAGCGCCTGGTAGTCGAACACGGCGGACAGGGCCTCGGTGGCCGCCCCTTCCAGCTCGTGGGCCTCGTCGACCAGCAGCACCAGCTCGCCGTCGAGACTGGCCAGAGCCTCGCGGTGCGCCAGCAGCAGGGCGTGGTTGGCGATGATGATCGGCGACTCCTCGAGCGCCTCGCGGACCTTAGAGGTGTGCAGCGACAGGTTCAGATCCGGGTCGGCCCGGTACTCGCCCTGCTCGCCCTGGGACAGCCCAGCCAGCCAGTGGGCAACCCGGTTGCGGGTGGTGCGGGAAAAGATGACCGGCACGTCGACCGGGTCGACGCTGCCGGCCAGCCACCGTTCGGTAATCCGTGACGCGGTGACGAACCTCACCGCCAGGTAGCCGAGAAGCTCCCGCTGGGCCGGCTCACCCAGCGGCCCTCGCCGAAGGCCAGGCTGGCAGGCGTCGACCAGGCCCAGGGTGAGGCCCCGAAGCGACAGCCGGTTCGAGGCCCCTTTGACCAGATCGGTGGCGCCGGCCAGCACTCCGACGCCGGCGTCGACGAGGCGCTGCACGTCGCGGGCGAGCTGGTTCTGCAGCTGCTTGGTGTGGGTGGCGATGACCGCCCGCCGCCCCTCCCCGGAGCGCACCCATTCGAGCCCGGCGGCCAGCAGTACCAGGCTCTTGCCGGTCCCGGTGGGGGCTTCGACCAGCCCGCCGTGCCCGGCCGGCAGCCAGGCGGCCAGCGTGTCGGCCATCTGTCCCTGCGCGGCCCGCCGGTCCAGTACCCGGCCGTTGGCGGTCTCCGCCAGCAGGTGCGGGTCGACTCTGCCGTCGGCGCCGACGATTGCGCCGGGCACCGTGATCGGATGCCGGTTCGGCGGGGTTGCATCCGGGTCGTCGGACGGAGCGGCCCTCACCGGCAGAACCCCGCGGGAGGCCAGCTCGTCGGCCAGCAGGGCGGCGACGGTGTCCTCGTCGGGGATGGCGCCGCTGGGGGCGAGTCGGCCCAGGTCAGCCAAAAGGCCCCAGGCCGGGCTGTCGTCGCAGACGGTCAGCAACAGGTCGACCAGCTCCGGGTTCCAGCTGCGCAGCTCCCGGGCCCCGGCCCAGATGACGGTGGCCAGCAGCCGGCAGTCGGAGAGCGCCTCATGCCAGGTGTAGCGCTCGAGGTCAACGTTGAGCCGCTCGGCCAGCACCGCCAGGCGGTGCCGGTTGGGCGGGTTGGGCCAGAGCGACAGGGCCAGCAGCAGCCCGTCGATCAGGTCGTAGCCGGCCAAGGGCGGCCGGCCAGCCCGTTCGCGTTCCTCGTCGAGGAGAGGGAAGTCCAGCTCCAGGCCGTTGTAGGCGACCACCGCGTCGGCGCCGTCGAGCACCGCGTCCAGCTCGTCCAGCCAGGTGTCGGCGTCAACGGCCGCAGCGGCGTGCCGGGCCCGCAGAGTATTGGATGTGATCAGCCAGTCGGGCCCTTCGCCTACCTCGGGGAGAGCGCAGAAGCGGCTCATAGACCGCCGCTCACGCACCCAGGACCAGTCCCGGCCGAATCGCAGGGCAGCAACCTGGAACGCCCGCCTCTCGGTGTACGGCTTGGTGGCGATGGTGCGCACCACTGACTCGAAGTCGATGGCTACCACCCGCATGGGCCGCCCCGCTCGGGCCGGTTCCGGCTCCTTGTCCCGGTCAGGCGCCGCGGCGGCTCCGGCGACGCGCAGCAGACCGCCCGCGTCGACTATCCGCCCGGCGGCCACCCCGTCGGCGATCAGGCGGGCCAACTGTGCAGCCCGGGCCCCTCTCAGGGCCGGGACGCGGCCCAGTTCGTCGGGGCGTAGCGGTCGCTCCTCCAGGGCCGCGACGAGGGCGTCGAGATAGTCGGGCGTCGGTACCTTCTTTGAGTTGGTGATTCCCGATTGCTGCCGCCAATTGACGGTAGCCGAGGGGTGTGACCGCTTCTTCCGCGGGCGCGCTCACTCCCGCCGCTGCGCCGGCGCGGCTGCCCCGAACTAACGTTGCGGGTCGCCGGTGACGGCTAGCACCGGAGAGTCCGCCATCACCCCTAACGCGCCGATCAGGCTCCCGGACAGGCTATGGCTGGTGAGCTCCGAACCAAGAATCAACAGCCTCCTGGACCCGCGACAGATAGCGCTTGGTGTCGTGGTCGGCCCTCCACACGCTCTGATGGTCTACGACCCTCCCAGAACGCACGATCGCGAACTTCGTGCCGAGTGTCGGTAGACACGTGAACGTGAGTTTCCCCGGACCACATACCCCCGCGACCATCGTTGATGCGCCCCTTAAGGGTTGACTCTCCGACGTCTGGCCCACCGCTGGACGCCGGTCCCCGCTCGTGGGGTGCTCTCCTTAGTGCCAGAGGTGTGGCTCACAGGGACTGGCGGGAAGAGCGG
>JAFAWZ010000027.1 GCA_019241495.1 Acidimicrobiales bacterium
ACTTGAGGATCCCGGCCGCCTCCTCGATGACCAGCCGGCGCTCCTCGGCCCGGGCGTTCAGGATCGCATCGAGGTTCCCCTGCGACACTATGACGTGCTGCTGACGGCCCACTCCGGTGTCGGACAGAAGATCTTGGATGTCGAGCAGCCGGCACGGCACCCGGTTGATGGCGTACTCCGAATCGCCGTTGCGGAACAGCGTCCTGGTGATAGTCACCTCGGAGAACTCGATGGGCAACAGCCCGGCACTGTTGTCTATCGTCAGCGACACCTCGGCGCGCCCGAGCGCGGGACGCTTGGGGGTGCCCGCGAAGATGACGTCTTCCATCTTGGCCGAGCGCACCGTGCGCGGGCCTTGGGCGCCGAGGACCCACGCCACCGCGTCGACCACATTGGACTTGCCGCTCCCGTTCGGGCCAACAACGACCGTCACGCCCGGCTCGAACTCCAAGGTGGTGGGGTCAGCGAAGGACTTGAACCCCTTGATGTTCAGCGACTTCAGAAACACGGCAAAGCGAAACTACAACGCGCGGCACCCACCCCTTAACGCTGCCCGTTGCGACGAGTGAAGTGGTGGACCCACTGGTGATTCGGGGTCAGGCCTGGTGATTCGGGTCAGACCTGGCAATGGGGACAGAAGAAGCTGCTCCTGCCGTTGGTCTTGATGCGCACGATCGTCGCCCGGCAGCGCGAGCACGGCGAGCCTTCACGCCGGTAGACGTTGTGCAGCTGCTGGTACTCGCCCGGACCGCCGAAGAGGTCCCGGTACTGCTCGTCGGTGAGGGTCGAGCCGCGGTGCTTGATGGCCTCTTGGAGGGTCTCCATCATCGAACGGTACAGGCGCCTCACCTCCTGCGGGCTGAGCTGGTCGGAGGGCCGGTCATGGCGCAAGCCGGCGGCGAAGAGGATCTCGTCGGCGTAGATGTTGCCGATACCCGCTACGAACCTCTGATCCATCAGCAGCGGCTTCAACTTGGTCCGGCGAGCGCCGAGGAGAGCGGCGAACTCCGTCCACGCCACCGCATCCTCCAGGGGATCGAAGCCAAGGTGGGCCAACTCGGGCACCACCTGCTCCAGCTGATCGGAGGTCGTGACGAACAACTCGCCGAAGGTACGAGGATCGACGAAGCGCAGCTCGGGGGCGCCGGCGAAGCGGAGAACCACGTGGGTGTGCTTCACGGCCGGGTCCTTCGGCTGGGCCAAGAGGAGCTGACCGCTCATGCCGAGGTGGGCCACCACCACGTCGCCGGTGTCGAGGGTGAGCAGGAGGTACTTTCCACGCCGGCCGGTGCCGCTGAGGCGGCGACCCTGCACCCGGCTGATGAAACCGGCCACGTCGGCGTGGCGGCGGACCGAGCGCATCCCGGTAACCGAGACCGCCTTGATCCGCTTCCCGGTGAACTCCTTGCCGATGTCGCGCCGGATGGTCTCGACCTCAGGCAGCTCGGGCACTACCCAGCCCCCTGTCCCCCGACCTCCCGGCCCCCGTCGGGGGACCGAAGGTATTCCCACGCCTGCTTCGCCGCGGCCTGTTCGGCCTGCTTCTTGGAGCGACCCCGGCCGTGGCCGTGGGGGCGACCCAGGACGTGCACGGTGGCCTCGAACTCCTTGGCGTGATCGGGCCCTTCATCGCTCAGGTAGTAACGGGGGAGCTGATCGAAGCTGCGGGCGCACAGCTCCTGCAGGCGGGTCTTGTAGTCCTGACCCCCCGGTCCGGCGGCGGCCGCCTCTATACGGGTCCCGAAGAGCCGCATGACCAGCCCTTCGGCCGCCGACCAGCCCCGGTCCATGTAGACGGCTCCGATTAGGGCTTCGGTGGCATCCGCGAGTATCGACGGCTTCTCGCGCCCGCCTGAGCTGTCCTCTCCCTTGCCCAGGAAGAGGAACCGGCCGACACCGAGCTCGGCGGCCACCTCGGCGAGCGAGGCCGAGTTGACCACTGAGGCCCGCACCTTGGTCAGCTCGCCTTCGGGGATGTCGGGATAGGTCCGAAACAGGTAGTCGGTGACCACGAGTCCGAGCACGGAGTCGCCCAGGAACTCCAAGCGCTCGTTCGAGCCCGAGCCGGTGTTCTCGGCGCACCACGAGCGGTGGCTCAGAGCCTGGGTGAGCAGATCGGGATCGGAGACCTCCCAGCCGATCCGCTCGGCCAGCTC
>JAFAWZ010000131.1 GCA_019241495.1 Acidimicrobiales bacterium
TCGAGGTCGGCGTCCTGCACGACGACGAAGTCGGCTCTTGCCTCGCCAAATCCTCGCCGTATCGCGGCGCCCTTTCCCATGTTCGTGGGTTGGCGAAGGATGCGAACCCGAGCATCGGCAATCGACTCGGCGTTGGTGACAGTCGCGTCTGTGGAGCCGTCGTCGATCACCACGACCTCGTACACGAACGGGGACTGGAGAACCCTGGTAAGGAGCTCCTTGATCGTCCCGGACTCGTTGTAGCACGGCACGACGACTGACAAGCAACGCATCGTCTTTGCTGTCGGGCGAAAGGCGCTCGGCCCTTAGCCGATGCCCAAGCGCCCCAACAAGACCGTTGACGTGCTTCTACAGGACTTTCCGACTTCTGCCGATAAAACGTCGTCCGCATACATCGACCTCCACGGCGGACCACGATGGTCCATGAGACACGTGTGACGCAGGAGTCCCAGAGGCCGAGGTGCCACATGGCACGACGAAGCAGGTCCAGAATTGACCAAGCGCAGACCGGCGTTGTCAGAGTCGCTGACCCGGTCGAGGCAGCAGAGTCCCCAGAGGCTGAACCCGCGCCCGAGGCGCCGGCCGCCGGACCCCGAGTCCTTCTGGCCGTGCGCTCCTCGTATTTTCCCAATGGTCGGGTCGACGAACGACGCTACGAATCCGACCTGCCCGCCAGCTTTCTCGCCTCCGCCTCGGCGGCGAAACAGATTATCGGCGCCCTCCTCTCCGATGCCGGGGTGACCGGAGACGAGGACCAGATCGAGGTCCGGCGGGGCCACCACGTCCTTCAGTTCGGCCCCGGGGCCGAGGAAGTACAAGTCATCGAGATGCCCGACGATGCCGTCGGCAACTCAAGGGCCGCGGACGAGCGGGTCAGCCCCTGGATCAGGGCTGTCGCGGCAGCTCGCGACGCCGATCATGCGGCGGCCCTCCGGTCGTTCGAGAAGGAGGCGCACGACGCCGTCGAAGACCGTGCCCCCCAGCGGGCCGCGGTCGCGTTCCGCTCCGCCGCCACTGCCGCCCGGGCCGCCGGTCGCGGCGATGACGCCAACCGCCTCCTGCGCCTGGCCGGCAAGTCCTACCTGGAGATCGCCGAGTCCAGGAACACCACCCACCAGGGAATGTTCCTCGCCTACCGCGAGGCGGCCCGCTGCGCGCTGGAGGCCGGCAACCTCCCCTTGGCCCAGACCAGCCTGGGCAAAGCCATCGCCATCGGGGAGACCCTTGGCTACACCGATGCCACCCCGAGGGCCAGCTGACACCCGCCCGGCCATGCGGATCTACCTGACCACCGAGGGGACGTACCCCTACGTCCTGGGCGGCGTGTCCACCTGGACCGACATGCTCGTGCGCCGGCTCCAGCACCACTACTTCGAGGTCGGTGCGGTGGTCGACAACCCGTTCCACCGCTTGGCATTCAGCTCCCCTGAGAACGTGAGAATCCACCCCATACCACTGTGGGGTCTGGAGCTACCTGAGGAGTTCCAGCGCCAGCCGGGGGCGTGGCGGCGATCCTGGCGAACCTCGTCCCGGCTGGTGCATTCGGAATTCGTGCCGAGCTGGCAGCGGTTCCTCGACGCCATCACCACCGCCAACGCGGACACCGGCGACCTGGCCGACGCGCTCCGCGCCATCGCTCACTTCGCCGAGAACTACGACCTCCGCAAGGCGCTCTCACACGCAGGCACCTGGGACGAGCTGGCCAGCCGACTTCACGGCAACCCGATCCATGCCCGCAGCGGTCTGGCTCCGACCATGCTGTTCGCGCGCACCCTTTACCGCTACCTGATGCCGCTGGCTGTGCCGACGTCCCCCTGCGACATCGCGCACACGACTGCGGCTGGGCTTTGCGCCCTGCCCGCGATCATGTCCAAGTACCGCTATGGGGCGCCGCTCGTGCTCACCGAGCACGGGGTGTACCTGCGCGAACGGCTACTCGCGTTGTCGCACGAGCCGATCGGCACGAAGCTCCTGTTCACCAACTTCTACCGAGCCGTCGTCGAGCTCTGCTACCAAGAGGCCAACGTCGTGGCCCCGGTGTGCGCCTACAACGCGACGTGGGAGCAGGTTCTCGGCGTGGCGCCCGAGCGCATCCGAGTGATCCACAATGGTGTCGAGGCCGAGACCCACGTCCCCGTCAGGGAACCCTCCGGGCCGCCGACCATCGGCTTCGTCGGCCGTATCGACCCGCTCAAAGATGTGGTCACCCTCATCCGGGCCTTCGCCCGGCTGCGCGGCCGTCGCCCCGACGCGCGGCTGCGCCTCTGGGGCCCGGCCACCTCGGAGGAGTATCTGCTGCACTGCAGGTCCATCTCTGCTCAGCTCGGAGTGACCGACGCAGTCACCTTCGAAGGTCCCACGACCGTGCCCGCCCGCGCCTATGCCGCCTGTCACGTAGTGGTCCTCTCGTCCATCTCCGAAGCCTTCCCATACACGGTCATCGAGGCCATGCTCGCCGCCCGACCGGTCGTCGCCACCGCAGTGGGCGGCGTCTCCGAGGCCGTAGGAGAGGCCGACTGCGCCGGGACCGGCCTACTCGTGGAGCCGGGGAACCCGGGTGCCATGGCCCATGCCGTCGACGCCGTGCTCGGCGCGTCGGTGTCAGAACGGGCCAAAGTCGGACGGCGGCTGCGCCAGCGGGCCCTCGGCATGTTCACCGCTGAGCGCTTCGCCGGACGTTACGACGCTCTTTACCGCGAGCTGGCCGGTGATCAGGAGACGGAGCCCGCCGTGGCCGAGCCTCGTCCGGCCCACGAGCTGGCCCGCCTGGCTTCATGACGGGCACGTTGGAGTCCAGCACCTTCGAAGCCGCCAGCACGTTCGAAGCCGGCAGCGATCTCGGGCTTCACGTCGCGGCGCGGACCGTCCTGGAACGATGCCCGGAGCCGACCAATCCCCTGGAGGTCGCGGTAGTCCTGGAGACGTGCGGGTACACGGCGTCGCGGGCCGCTCGCCTCGGCGCGGGCGGCCTCATGGAGCTCGGAGAGCAGGTGCTGGCCCTCATGCCGCTGTACGCAGAGCGGGCCCAGGAGCCGTCTACGGCACCCGGTCAGCCACGGAGCCGACGAGCCCAGATAGTGGCGTTGCTACGTAGCCTCGGGGCATGTGGACCCTTGCTGGTCGGCTTGACGACGACGTTCGTGGCCGGTGTCTCGTTCTGGTCCTCGGCGGTTGCCATCCCCTCTATAGCGGTGGGGTTGTCGTTGTCGACGGCGGTGTCGCTGATCGTGATTGCACCGTTCGTACAGGGATTCGGCCGGCGAGCGGGTTTCTACCTCGGTCTGGACGACGAAGGGATCCTGGCGTTCGTGCATCGCTGGACTCTGGAGGTCGGACTGGTCATGACGGCGGGCGCCAACATCGCTCTCTACGTGGTCCGCAACGACCTCCTCGGTGCGGGCAGTCCCGCCGCCAACCGGCTCGGGTTGAGCGTCGGGTTGGCAGTGGGGGCGCTCCAGGTCGGCTTGGCCAGCTTCTACGTACGGCGCGCGTACCTGGCCGTGGTGACGTTGATCGTGGTCGCGTCGGGGCTCTTGGTGTGGAGGATGCACGCAGCCGGGGCGTACGTAGATCCAGTGGCACTCGCCGCCTGGCAGGCCCGCTTCGTGGCCGTGCTGGCCGCCGCGACCTGTGCGGCTAGTGCATGGTGGTTGCTCCGGGCCGGCAATTCAACGCCTGGTCCGGTGTGGAAGCCCCGCCCAGGTGCTCTCATCAAGGCAGTCGCTCCCTACAGCGGCTACGGGCTGGCGTACTTCGTGCTGCTGACCAGCCCACAGCTGATCGCGGGTGGGGCCTGGCAGGGGCGCTACGAGTTCGACGCGCCGTTCGCGTTCGCGGCCGGCTCCGCCGTCGTGGTACTGCTGCCGGCCCTGGCGTTGGCCGTGGCCGCCACCGAGGAGATGTTCGAGGCGGTGATCCCCGACGCCCTCGCGGGCCATCTGGTCGCCGAGCTGGGGCATTTCCGCGAGGAGCTCATCAGGTATTGGCGCCGCCGGGCCATTACGGTGGGCATTTCGGGGGCGGCCGCCGCATTCGCGCTGGTGGTCGTGGTCCCCTGGATCGACCCACGTCTGGGGGGCGGACTGGTCGTCCACCAGTTCGGGCTCCGGGCATCGTGTGCCGTCGCGATGGCTGTCATGGGCGTAGCCAGTTTCGCGGCCCAGTTGTTGTTGACCCTGTCGCAACCGAGAATTCCGTTGATCGCCGCGGCGGGGGGAGCGGCCTGCTTCCTCGTGGCTTCAGGGGCCTGCTCTTTGTGGTGGAGCCCGGCAACCGCGGCGGCCGTTGGCCTGGCCGTCGGCTCGATCGCATTCGCCGGACTGATGTTGGCGGGAGCGGATGGGGCTTTTCGCCGGTCCGACCTCACCTACTACCGGACGATGTAGCGGTGACCTCCCCGGTGTACGCGAGGGTCGGTCCCGGTGTCGTGGCATGGTTCAGGGGCCACCGGATACTTCGGTGGCGGCTGGAGGTGACAGTCCTCGCGGTCGCCATGGTCGTCGTCACGTACGCTCTCAGCTCGTGGCCCGGGACAGTGGGCCCTGGGAGGACTCCGGCCCCGCTGCACCGCAGCGCCAGCGGATTGGTCGCAACCGACTCCTTCGACCGGCCCGTCCCGTACCGGACCCTCGAAGACCGTTACGTGTTCAACGGGTCGGCCCAACCAGGCACCGGTTACGCCTACGCATCCGCCACCGGCTTGGACGTCGGCGTCAAGCCTCACGCCGGCTGGGCCGGCTGGTTCGCCGTGACCATCCACGCCGCCAGCCCGCAGGTGGTGTGGCACACGGTCATGTCCCGCCCCGGCAGGCCGTCGACCGGCGGCACCGGCGAAGCGGTGTTCGCGGTTCAGACCGCCACCACCCAGCACAACGGTGCGATCAACTACGTTGTCGTCGCCTCAGTTTCCCGCAACGGTCTCACTCACTGGCTGGTCGGCTACGCCCACGGCGAGGTGGCCGACGCCGACACGGAGGTCCTTTGGCAGTCACCCGACCGGGCCGACTCGCCGACCAGCGAGCCCGTGACGGTTACGACCGACGGCCGTCACCAGATCGCGGTCTGGTTGGGAGACCAGGAGGTCTACCGATCGTCCGATCTGCAGCTGGACATTCCTCCGCCATTCCAGGCTTATCTGGAGGTACAGGGCCAGAACGAGGGCTATGTGTCCCGCTTCCAGGACTTCTGGATCGCCCGGGCCGCGGCGTTGCAGGTCCGGGGGATTCCGGCCGGGGCGAGCGTCACCCTCGTCCACGGAGGCCAGACGATAGCTAGCGCATCGGCAGATCGGGAGGGAACAGCCCGGCTTGCCCTGCCTGCCCCGCAAGCAGTAGGAGTGGCGGACCTGGTCGTCGCTTCGGCCAGATCCAGGCGTACTTACGATCAACTCTCCTATGCCGCAGGCGACGTGTTGGTAGCGGGATAGCGCTTCCTCGCGCTAACATGGCGCTCCGAGCCGTGAAGCTGGTCCAGTGAGGCCGGGACGGACGAGGAGGAAGGTTTGGCCAAACGCGAGCGTGCCCTGGCGCCCCCATATGGGGGCGTTTTTGTTGCCCGGACGACGGTCATGGATGCCGAGGACGTGCGCCGGGCCACGTGGCGGATGGGCCACGAGGTCATCGAGCGCAACCCGGACCCGACCGGACTGGTGCTCGTAGGCCTGCAGACCGGGGGAGTGTGGATCGCCCAGCGCCTGGCGCGGATCGTCGGCGAGGTGACCGGCCACGACGTGGTGGTGGGAACCCTCGATGTTGCCTTCTACCGCGACGACATCGGGCTGCGCCCGGTGCTCCCTGAGGCGACCACCGACATACCGGTCGACCTGACCGGCCACACCGTGATCCTGGTGGACGACGTGCTCTTCACCGGGCGCACCATCCGGGCCGCCCTCAACGCCCTCGGCGACTACGGGAGGGCCAAGGCCGTCCAGTTGGCCGTGATGGTGGATCGAGGCCACCGAGAGCTGCCCATCCGGCCTGACTACGTCGGCAAGAACCTGCCCACCCGCCGCGACGAGATGGTCGACGCCACCGAGGACGGCGTGGTCATCGGGGATGTGACCGCCCCATGAGCGCTGAACCCCGACCCCAACCAGGGACACGGCCCCAGCCAGCCACCCGCCACCTGCTGTCGGTCGCCGACCTGGGCGCCGAGGGCATCGACGAGATCATGCGCCTCACCGACAGCTTCGTAGAGGTCAGCAACCGGCCCATCCCGAAGGTCCCGGCCCTGCGGGGCAAGACGGTCGTCTCGTTGTTCTTCGAGGACTCGACCCGCACCCGCCTCAGCTTCGAGACGGCGGCTCGCAGGCTGTCGGCCGACGTGATGACCTTCTCGGCGCCCAGCTCCTCATTGAATAAAGGAGAGTCCCTGCGTGACACCGTCGAGACGGTCGAGGCCATGGGGGTAGACGCGGTGGTCGTCCGCCACTCCGGGTCGGGAGTGCCGTGGCAGGTGGCCGG
Organism: Acidimicrobiales bacterium; assembly: GCA_019241495.1. Taxonomy (GTDB): domain Bacteria; phylum Actinomycetota; class Acidimicrobiia; order Acidimicrobiales; family Palsa-688; genus JAFAWZ01. The sequence goes on from JAFAWZ010000131.1 coordinate 6,462, forward strand.
CTGGCTGCACGGGCCCGCGGTGGTGAACGCCGGGGACGGCTGGCACGAGCACCCGACCCAGGCCCTGCTCGACTGCTACACGATTGCGACAGAGCGGGCCGGAGCCACCGAGAGAGGAGCCCAGGAGAAGAGGACGGCCCTCGAGGGGCTGCGCATCGCCATCGTCGGCGACATCCGCCACAGCCGGGTGGCCCGCTCGGATGTGCTGGCCTTCACCGCGCTCGGAGCCGAGGTCGTCCTGGTGGCTCCGCCCACCCTTCTGCCCCCCT
>JAFAWZ010000193.1 GCA_019241495.1 Acidimicrobiales bacterium
TCGAGATGAAGACCGAGGAGTACCGCCAGGAGATGGCCCCCCGGTCCCTCACCTCCACTGAGGAGCTCGAGCTCGAGTCTGGGTCGGTGTTGCGCCTGCCTGAGGGGGTCAGCCTCGACCGGGGCGACATCGACGTCGAGGTCACGCCGGAAGAAGAGACCATGATCCTCAACCTCGGGCCATCGCACCCGTCGACCCACGGGGTCCTCCGGGTCATGGTGGAGATCGACGGCGAGATCGTCCTGCGTTCCAAGCCCGTGATCGGCTACCTCCACACCGGGATGGAGAAGACCGGCGAGGAGCTCATGTACCACCAGGGGTGCACCAACGTCACCCGCATGGACTACCTGTCTCCGTTCTTCAACGAGCTGGCCTTCTGCCTGAGCGTGGAGAAGATCCTCGATCTCGAGATCCCGCCCCGGGCGACGTGGATCCGCATGCTCATGTGCGAGCTGAACCGGATCAGCTCCCACTTCCTATGGCTGGCCACGAACGGCGCCGACCTCGGAGCGCTGAACATGCTCGTTTACGGCTGGCGGGACCGGGAGATGATCCTCGCCTTCTTCGAGAAGGTGACCGGGTTGCGGATGAACCACAACTACTTCCGGCCCGGTGGGGTAGCCGCCGACTTGCCCGACGGCTGGCGTGACGACGTGCTGGCCCTTTGCGATGCGATCCCCAAGCGGATGGACGAGTACGACAACCTGCTCACCGGCCAGCCCATCCTCCAAAATCGCCTCCAAGGGGTCGGGCCGCTCGACGCCGATACTGCTATCGGGCTGGGGCTCACCGGTCCTCTGCTGCGCTCCACTGGTGTGGCCTGGGACCTGCGGCGCGACCAGCCCTATCTCGCCTACGACGATGTGGACTTCGACGTGATCGTCGGGACCAACGGCGACTGTTGGGATCGCTACGCCATCCGGTTCAACGAGGTGCGCGAGTCGGTGAAGATCGTCCGCCAGATCATCGACCGCATGCCGGGGGGGGACTACCGGGCTCAGGACAAGAAGATCACCCCGCCGCCCCGGAACCGGATCGACGAATCGATGGAGGCCCTCATCCACCACTTCAAGCTCTTCACCGAGGGGTTCCGTGTACCCCCCGGGGAGGCATACGTCCCGATCGAGACCCCGCGGGGCGAGGGAGGCTGTTACATCGTCTCGGACGGCACGGCCAAGCCGTACCGGGTCCACATGCGAGCCGCCAGCTTCTCCAACCTGCAGGGCATGGCGCCCCTGGCCCGGGGCGCGCTGCTCGCCGACACCATCGCCATCGTCTCCACCATCGACCCCGTCCTGGGCGACGTAGACCGCTGATGCCTCTCCGGCATGCCCCGAGAAGCTGTCGCAAAACCCGCGGGAGGGAGAAGGCGGCGGCTCGTCGTCGACCGGCTCGCCTCTCCGCTCGCATCCGCGGTATGGGACGAGCCGTCGCCTTCTCCCACCTCGAAGTAGTTTTGCGACAGCTTCTGAGTTGGATTTCTGCTGCCCGCGTAGGCAAGGATCGGGCGTGCCTCGGCTGAACCCGGAGAACCTCCAGCGGGCGCGGGATCTCATCGCTCTCTACCCCGAATCGCGCTCCGCGCTTATTCCCATCCTGCACGTCCTTCAAGAGCAGGACGGGTACCTCACCGAGGACGGGATGTCGCATGTCGCCGAGATGCTCGATCTCAGCGCGGCCGAGGTGCGCGGCACGGCCAGCTTCTACGACATGTTCCACTTCGAGCCGGTCGGGAAGTACCTGGTGGCCGTGTGCACGAACATCGCCTGCATGCTTCAGGGCGCCTACCGCCTGCTCGAACACGCCGAAGAGCGCTTGAGCCTGGCGCCCGGCCACACGACGAGCGACGGTCTGTTCACCCTCGAAGACGCCGAGTGCCTCGCTTTGTGTGGCAACGCCCCCTGCGTGACCGTCAACTGGCGCTTCTTCGGTGACGTCGACCCAGAAGGTTTCGATGCGCTCATCGAGGACCTGCGGGCCGGCCGCCTCGATGACGAGGTCCCACCCCATGGCACGCTGAGCCGGGTGCGCCGGAACGTCGGCCTCCCCGCCCAGCTCGCCGGACCCGGGGGTGACGGTAAGCGGCCAGCTGAGACCGGCCCCCAGCCCGACCTCTCCACCCGCCGGACCACTTCGGCCGTGAGCTCTATGAACGCCGGCCACCTCCGAGGCCATCCCTAGCGTGCCTGTCACCGACGCACCGACCATCGTGAGCCGCCGTTTGGGCCGGCGTCATTCGTGGACCCTGGAGTCGTACCTGGCTGACGACGGCTATCTGGGCCTGCGGAAGGCCATCGGGATGACCCCCGAACAGATCCATGAGCACGTCAACACGGCCAACATCCTCGGTCGGGGCGGTGCCGGGTTCGAGGCGGGCCGGAAATGGGGCATGCTGCGCCAGGCCCAACCGGTGTACCTGACGATCAACGGGGACGAGAGCGAGCCGGCCACCTTCAAGGACCACGCCCTGATCGAGGGGGACCCCCACCAGCTCATCGAGGGAGCACTCATCTGTGCCTACGCCATCGGTGCCGACCAGGTGTTCCTGTACGTCCGGGGTGAGTTCCCCCTCGCCATCGAGCGCCTGCAGGCGGCCCTGAACGAGGCGTACGCCTATGGAGCGGTGGGGGAGCGCATCTTCGGAAGCGATTACTCGGTCGATGTGGTCGTGCACCCCGGCGCCGGCGCCTACATCTGCGGGGAGGAGACGGCCCTCTTGGAGAGCCTGGAGGGCAAGCGGGGATATCCCCGCATCAAGCCGCCGTTCTTCCCGGCGGCCATCGGCCTCTACGGCGCGCCGACGATCGTCAACAACGTCGAAACTGTCTCGAACCTCCCTTGGCTCATGCTCCACGGTGGCGAAGCGTTCGCCGCCCTGGGCGAGGGGCGCTCCAAGGGGACGAAGCTGATCGCCCTGGCTGGTCACGTGAAGCGGCCGGGCAACTACGAGCTCGAATGGGCCAAGGTCACCTTCCGGGATCTCGTGTACGACCCGGTCCTGGGTGGTGGCATAAGAGATGACAACGACTTGAAGGTGATCATCCCGGGTGGAGTCTCCTCGCCGTGGGTCAGTCCCGAGCACCTCGACGTGACCCTGTCCAACGAAGCAATAGCCGGCATTGGAAGCATGGCCGGATCGGGTTCGATCATCCCGATGGACCACACCACTTGCACGGTCCGAGCCGCGTGGCGCATCGTGCGGTTCTTCCACCGCGAGTCGTGTGGGCAGTGCACGCCCTGCCGGGAAGGCGGGGGTTGGCTCGAGAAGATCCTGGAGCGCATCGAAGCGGGGCAAGGCCGCGAGGCCGACCTCGACCTGCTCATGGACGTCTGCGACAACATCTCCCCCGGAGTGGCGTGGCCCCCCGCCCAGACCACTATCTGCGTGCTCGGTCCGTCCATGCCGCCGTCTGTCGCGGCCGGCCTGCGCATGTTCCGCGACGAGTACCTGGCTCACATCCGCGACGGCCGCTGCCCCTTCCCGCCCGACCGGCTGCCCCGGAGGTTGGCTCGTGTCTGAGGTCCCCGTGCGGCTCACCAGGCGACCGGTCGTGACCGAGAGCGCGGTGGGGACCGCCCCGCCCCCCTCTAGCGGCCCGGGCGAACCGGTTCGCATCACCATCGATGGCCGTGAGGTCGAGACGCGGTCAGGGCAGCTGATCATCCAGGCCGCCGACGAGGCTGGTATCTACATCCCTCGCTTTTGTTACCACCCTCGGATGAAGCCGGTGGGGATGTGCCGCATGTGCCTCGTGCAGGTGGAAGGCCCGAGGGGACCATCCCTCATGCCGGCGTGTTACAACCCCGTCTCGGACGGCATGAAGATCGAGACCCAGAGCCCGACGGCGGTGAAGGCCCAAGAGGGCGTCCTCGAGTTCCTGCTGGTCAATCATCCGCTGGACTGCCCCGTGTGCGACAAGGGTGGCGAGTGCCCGCTGCAGGACCAGACCCTCTCTTACGGTCCCGGCGAGAGCCGCTTTGTCGAAGAGAAGCGCCACTGGGAGAAGCCCATCGCCATCTCCGAGCTCGTCTACCTGGACCGGGAGCGGTGCATCCAGTGCGGGCGGTGCGTGCGCTTCGCGGACGAGGTGGCCGGCGACTCTTTGATCGATTTTGCCGAGCGGGGTGACAAAACCGAGGTGGCCACCTTTCCGGGGGAGCCCTACTCCTCGTACTTCAGCGGCAACGTCGTGCAGATCTGCCCCGTCGGCGCTCTGCTGGCCAAGCCCTACCGCTTCCGGGCCCGACCCTGGGACCTGGAGCAGGTGGAGAGCAGCTGTACCACGTGTGCCGTAGGTTGCCGTACCGCCGTCCAATCGAGCGCCGGCGAGGTCACCCGGCTGATCGGCGTGGACTCCGATCCCGTGAACTGGGGTTGGCTCTGCGACAAGGGACGCTTCGGTTTCACGGCCGCGACGGGAGACGATCGGGTGACTGCCCCGTTGGTGCGGAAGGGGAACGATCTGGTCGAGGTGAGCTGGGGTGAGGCCCTGGCGCGCGCCGCGGCCGGAGTGACCGCCGCCCGCCAGGTCAACCCGGCCCAGGTAGCCATCATGGGTGGTGCTCGCCTCACCAACGAGGACGCGTACGTGTGGTCCAAGGTGGCCCGCATGGTGATCGGCACCGACAACATCGACTGCCAGCTCGGCGATGGCATCCCCGCCGAAGTGCTCCTGGCCCTGCCCCGGGCGACC
>JAFAWZ010000123.1 GCA_019241495.1 Acidimicrobiales bacterium
CCCACGCCAGCCGGCGCCGCCTGGACTCCTCCCGGGCCCGCCCCACGTCGGCCACCTCTACCGGCAGGACACGCTGATCCCGAAGGTGCTCAATGTTCACCGGCCGTCTCCTTTGATCCTGGTTTACATCGTGCCACCAGGACCGGCGATTAAGAAGACTTGGAAAAACAAGAAAAATCGATTCAACAGACGGTGTCCGTCAACAGACGATGTCCATCCGAACCCCCTCTTCGTCCCATACGGGGGGGTCCGCCATGCGGGTGATGGCCCGGGCCATGATGCGCCGCGCCGTCCACAGATCGGCCAGGGCGTCGAGGAGCTTCTGTTCGCGTACCTTCGGGGGCCGCTCGTTCAGCACCCGCTCGGCACCTGGGAGCTTGGTTACCAACAGGTCCCGGCGCAGCTTGCGGCCGTGCTCGGTCCGCCGGCCCCACTCCAGCGGGGCCCCCTCGTTCATCTCGGTGAAGGCGAGCTCGGGGTTCACCTCCCACACCATGCGTTGGCGCCACGACTGGACCTCCCGGGCCGCCTCGGCCGCCTTGGCCATGGACCGCCAGCGGACGATGTCGAGCCCCGGGTCGATGGCCCGGGCTTCCTCGTAAGACGACGCGCCCACGACGGCCCGGTTGGGGGCCCGCACCACCGCGCCGGCCCTCCGGCCCAGGCGGGCCCGGGCCTCCAGGTCACAGGGCCGATCGCCCGATTCGGCCAGGCCGACCGGAGCGTGCAGGGCCACGACGGTGAAAGCCGGCCGGTAGTCGAGCACCTCGGCCAAGGTCGCCATGACCTGGGCCGGCTGGGGGGCCAGGCTTATGCCCTGCATGTTGCCCGGGGCGACCAGCCAGCCGCCGGGGATCGGCTCGACCCCGGCGAGTATCTGGTACGGCAGGCCGGAGCGGCCCGGGCCGCCGCCGGGCTGCACTACCAGCCCCCGACCGGGGCGGGTATGGGTGAGCGGGGGCCGATGTTGTTCGCCGGAGCGACCGTGGCACCGGGGCGGGGCCGGGGGATGTCCTGGGGGTAGAGGCTGGCATCGACGGCCGTCTCGTAATCGATAATGCCGGCCTGTATCAGCTGGGTCAGGGCGTGCTCGAGGGTCTGCATCCCGTCGGAGCGATGGGTGGCGACGATGTTGCGCAGCTGGCGGGTCTTGCCCTCTCGGATCAGGTTGCGCACTGCTGGCACGCCGACCATCAGCTCGTAGGCGGCGACCAGCCCGCCGCCGATCTTGGGCACCAGGCGCTGGTACAAGACGCCCAGGATGGTCCCGGCGAGCTGCACCTGGATCTGGTTGCGCCGCTCGGCCGTGAACACGTCGATGATGCGGTCGATGGCCTGGGCCGAGTCGTTGGTATGCAGGGTGGTGATGACCAGGTGCCCGGTCTCGGCGATGGTGACCGCGGCCGCCAGGCTCTCCAGGTCGCGCATCTCGCCCACCAGAACCACATCCGGGTCCTCCCGAAGGACCGACTTGAGGGCCTGGTCGAACGACTCGGTGTCGGTGCCGACCTCCCGCTGGCTAACGGCCGAGCGGTGGTTCTCGTGGAGGTACTCGATCGGGTCCTCGATGGTGACGATGTGGCTCTGCCGGTTGCGGTTCAAGACGTCGATCATGGAGGCCATCGAGGTGCTCTTCCCCGACCCGGTGGGACCGGTCACCAGGATGAGCCCGCTGGGGCTGCGCAGGATCCCGGCCAGAGCGGCAGGCAGGCCCAGCTCGACGGGGGTCGGGATCTGCATGGGGATGCGCCGGAGGGAGAGCGAGCAGGAGTTCCGCTGGTAGAAGGCATTGGCCCGGATCCGGGCCTGGTTGCGCCACGAGAAGGAGAAGTCGACCTCCTTGCCCAGATGGAGGCGGTCTCCGTATTGGTCCCGGATCTGGGTGCGGGCGATGACCTCGATCTCCTCGCCGGTGAGCGGCTCGGCCTCGTCGAGGGGCGTCAGCCTCCCGTTCACCCGCAGCAGCGGCTTCGACCCATCGGTGAGGAGGATGTCGGTGCCGTCCAGTTCGTGCAGGACGGCCAGCCAGGCGTCCAGGCGAGGTTCTACAGCCACGCTCAGATGATCCGCTCAGGTCGTCACACCTGGGGCAACGGCGGCCCAAGAGATTCACAACACGACTCAGAAGCGGTCGCAACCTGCTTCGAGATGGGGACGATCTCAATCGGCGACTTCCACCACAGGCTCCGGCAGGACTTCTGCCACATCCACCTCGATGCAGCTCATCGGGCTGGTCCTCCAGCGTCGGGCCAGCGATGCGCCGACCCCCAGCGCGGCGGCTACCAGCGATACGACGGCGGCATGGTGGAACCCTCGGAGGAGGGCGTGGGCGCCGGGGTGGGCTGAATGTCCGACCCCGGCGTTGTTCACCGCGGTGACGACGGCCAGGACCAGCGCACCTCCGAACTGGAACGACGTGTTCAAGAGTCCGCCGGCCAAACCTTGCTCTTCGGCGACGATCCCGTTGGTGGCGGCGATGTTGAGGGGTCCGTAGGCCAGACCGAACCCGATTCCTCCCAGCAAGAAGGTGGGTAGTAAGGCGGCCGCGTAAGCAGAGTGGACTCCGATCGGCAAGAAGAGGAGATAGCCCACGAGGGTCGCCGCCAGACCCAGCACAATCAGCACGGAAAAGCCCACCCGGTCGATCAGTGGGGCCAGT
>JAFAWZ010000160.1 GCA_019241495.1 Acidimicrobiales bacterium
CCGCCCCCTCCCTGATCCCACAGCCGACCGGCGGCCCGTCATCAGGCCTTCAGTCACAGGAGCGGCCGCCATCTCCCCCGAAGCCGGTCAAGTCGACTGCGCCGCTCGTCCGGGCCCGCAAGGGGACCGGCCACCCCATCGTCATGGTGACGGCCTACGACGCCCCCACTGCCCGAGTGGCCGATACAGCCGGCGTCGACCTGATCCTGGTAGGTGATTCGGTGGCCATGGTCGTGCTCGGCTACGACGACACTCTGCACGTGACCGTGGACGACATGGCCCACCACACCGCGGCGGTCGCCCGGGCCAAACCGCAGCCGATGATCGTCGCCGACCTGCCGTGGATGAGCTACCACACCGGTGCGGGCGACGCCGTCCGCAACGCAGCCACCCTCGTCCGAGCCGGGGCCCAGGCGGTCAAGCTGGAGGGGGGCCGGAAGCGTCTACCTGTCATCGAGGCGATCCTGGACGCCGAGATCCCGGTGATCGGCCACCTCGGTTTGACGCCCCAGTCATTCCACACCATGGGTGGCTTCAAGGTGCAGGGCAGGGATGTGGACGCGGCTCAAGGCCTCATCGACGACGCCCGGGCGCTGGCCGAGGCGGGTTGCTTCGCCATAGTTCTGGAGGGCGTCCCTGACGTGGTGGCATCGGTCATAACCGAATCGGTCGAGGTACCCACCATCGGCATCGGAGCAGGGGGCCACTGTGACGGGCAGGTTCTGGTGTTCCATGACGTGGTCGGCTTCGACGACCACCGCCCCGCCAAGTTCGTCAGGCGGTATGCCTCGCTGCATGCCGACGCGGTGGCGGCTTTGAACCGATGGGCCGAGGACGTGCGAACAGGATGCTTCCCTTCCGACGCTGAGAGCTACCACCTGACCGGTGGTCTGGCTCGCGCTTTGGGCCCCGCTTACTCGAGCTGACCCGGAGGACGGCGCCTTTCATTGTCACACCGTCGTGACAAGATGAGTTTGCCGAAGTGATCGCAACGGGGCCACCCGGCAACCGATGCCCTATCGCCGAGTCGAGTACCATGTCCTGTCTTCATCCAAGACCCTGCCCCGGACGGACCGGGGCCCCGTGCCGCCAGGCCGGGTCCACAGGGAGGTGATACGCCGCTATGCGGCACTACGAAGTAATGGTCATTCTCGACGCCGGCCTAGAGGAAGAATCCATCCGGGCCGTCCTCGACCGGGCCACACAGCTCCTCACTCAACACGGTGCAACCGTCAACAAGGTGGATCGCTGGGGTAAGCGCCGCTTCGCCTACGAAGTGCGTCACCGCAGCGAGGGCTACTACGTCGTGCTCGACGCAGCAGCCGAGCCCGGTGCCGTGGCCGAGGTCAACCGGATGCTCGGACTCGCAGACGAGGTCATCCGCCACAAGGTGATCCGTCTGCCTGAGAAGGCGGTGGTGCTACGCACCTCTCGCCCGTCAGGCCCCGAGGGCGAACCCGCGGTGGCTATCGAGAACGGAGCAAGTTGAAATGTCCAATGGCAATCATGTGAACATCGTCGGGAACCTGACCCGCGACCCCGAGCTGCGCTTCACCCCCTCCGGCCAGGCCACGGCCACTTTCGGCGTAGCGGTCAACCGGCGCTGGCAGAACCGCCAAACCAATGAGTGGGAAGAAGCGACTTCCTTCTTCGATGTCGTCTGCTGGGCCCAGCTCGCCGAGAACGCGGCCCAGTCCCTCTCCAAGGGCGCACGCGTCATCGTGAGCGGCCGGCTGGACCAGCGCAGTTGGGAGACCTCCGAGCACGAGCGTCGATCGAAGATCGAGATCACCGCAGATGAGGTGGCTCCGAGCTTGCGCTATGCCACCGCCAGCGTCACCAAGAACGAACGGCGGACCCCCGAGACCGCCGGCGCGCCATCTTATGGCGGGGGCGGGCCCCGCCCGGTGGCCAACGAGCCCTCAGGCGGCGGCGAGCACTATTACGACGAGGAGCCTTTCTGAGCGATGGCACGTAATAACGATCGCGACCGCGACCGTGGGTCGAAGCGGGTCCTGAAGGACAACCGGCCCCGGGGCAAGAAGAAGGTCTGCATCTTCTGCAAGGAGCACGCCACCTGGGTGGACTACAAGGATGTCAACCTGCTGAAGCGGTTCATGAGCGACCGCGGCAAGATCCGCTCTCGGCGGGTGACCGGTAACTGCGCCCAGCACCAGCGTGATGTCCAAGTGGCGATCAAGACCGCCCGGGAGGTGGCGTTGCTTCCCTACACGCAGCGGACGGTCAGTGAGCGGGGGCCCGGTCGTGGCCCCCGCGGCCCCCGCCTCGAAGGCGCCGAGCCGCAGTTGGCGAACGGGGACGCCGATATCGACGAGCTCGACGACGCCGGCCAGCACGAAGACGAGGCGGAACAGACCGAGCGCGAGGAGGTCAACGCTTAGATGCGCGTCGTGCTCCGAACCGACGTGGACAAGGTCGGCAAGCGCGGGGACATCGTCGAGGTGGCCGACGGTTATGCCCGCAACTTCCTCCTACCCAAGGGCCACGCCATCTCCGCCACCCCCGGGGTCCAGGCCCAGGCCGACGCCATGCGCCGGGCGCGCGATCTGAAAGACGCCAAAGACCGCGAGGCGGCCGAGCTAGTGGCCCGCAAGCTCGTGCCCATGGTGATCCGCATACCGGCCCGAGCGGGGACCGGGAACCAGGCCAAGCTGTTCGGTTCCATCACTGCTTCGGACGTCGCCGAGGCCGTCTCTGATCAGGCCAAGGTGACCATCGATCGCCGCCGCCTCCAGCTCGACGAGCCGATCAAGTCCCTCGGCACCCACGAGATCCCGGTCAAGCTGCACAGTGACGTGGAGTTCCGGGTGACCGTCGAGGTCGTCCGCCAGTAGGCCCAGGGTCCGAGCCGGGGCGGGCCCGATCTACTGCGCAGTTAGGCATGGTCTCCGCCCGGTCGGCGCCGGCTACGACCTCAACACCCTACGCCCGCTACACCCGCGCCATGTTGGCGAAGCGGGTGTAGTGGTCCAAGAAGGCGAGCTGGACCTTCCCGGTCGGCCCGTTACGGTGCTTGGCCACGATGACCTCAGCGCTACCCCTATCGGCCGACTCGGGGTTGTACATCTCATCGCGGTAGAGGAACAGGACCACGTCCGCATCCTGCTCGAGCGAGCCCGACTCCCTCAGATCGGCCAGGACCGGGCGCTTGTCCGCCCTGGCCTCCAAGCTCCGCGACAACTGTGAGAGAGCCACCACCGGGATCTCCAGCTCGCGCGCCAGGATCTTCAATCCTCGGCTGATGGCCGACACTTCGAGCTGCCGGTTCTCCGAGGACGAGCTGCCCGACATGAGCTGCAAGTAGTCGACGATGATGAGGCCCAGCCCTCCCTGGCGGGCCTTCAGCCGGCGAGCCTTGGCCCTGATCTCCATAACGGTCGTGTTCGGGTTGTCGTCGATGAACAGCGGGGCATCGCCCAGCCGGGCCACCGCCTGGCTGATCTTGGGCCAGTCGGGTTCGGTCAATCGGCCGTTGCGCATTCGACCGGCGTCCACCTTGGCTTCCGACACGAGCAGCCGGTTGGTGATCTCGTCGCAACTCATCTCCAGCGAGAAGACCAGCGTCGGGATACCGGCTTCCACCGCGGCGTGGGCGGCCATGCCCAGCGCGAACGCCGTCTTCCCCATGGCCGGCCGGGCTCCGACGATGATCAATGCGTTGGGCTGCAGCCCGTAGAGCCGCTCGTCCAGGTCCACGTAACCGGTGGGGACGCCGGTGATCGTCTCACCGCGGTCGTAGAGGCGCTCCAGGCGGTCCATGCTGGCGTAGAGCAGCTCGGTCAAGGGCTTGAGCGTGTCGGTGACGCGCCGCTCCGCCACGTTGAACACCAGGCTCTCGGCCCGGTCCAGCGCTTCGGTCACGTCGTCGGGCACCCCGTAGCCCATCTCTGCGATCTCGCCCGCCACCGAGATGAGCCGGCGCAACAGGGCGTGCTCCTCCACGATCCGGGCGTAGCGGCCCGCGTTCGTGGTCGCCGGCGTGTCGGCCTGGAGGGCCATCAAGGCGGGCAGGCCCCCCGCCGACTCCAGCAGGCCGGCCCGGCCCAGCTCGTCCGCCACGGTGACGGGATCGGCCGGCTCACCCAGGTTGTACAGGGTGTTCACCGAGTCGAAGATGTGGGCGTGAGCCGGCTTGTAGAAGTCCTCCGAGGTGCACGTCTCCATGGCCGCGGCGATGGCGTCGCGCGACAGCAGCATGGCTCCGAGCAGGGATTTCTCCGCGTCCAGATTGTGAGGGGGGACCCGGGAGGACGGCCCGCCGCCCGCTCGGCGCCGGGCTGATTCGATCGACTGAACCATGGGCTTCCTACCTAAACCGGACCGGCCTGTGGTTATCCAGACCCCGATCAGCGTGGATTTCCAGTGGAATACCTGAGCAAAAACCGGCTGCCCTGTGGATAGCGCCACCACCTGCCGGTCCATGTAGCCGGCCAGCTATCCCGTAGCGGCCTCCACGCGTCTCCATTCTGTCATTTTACCAAACGTGTGTTCGTTACATTGTCCCCTCGTCACTCAAAGCGCTCGGCGGCCCCTCCCCATCTCCGGGGGTGCTACCGTCTTCGGACTGCCCTCGCGCCCCTGATGACGCGAGTGCTGGAGACCGGCTTCTTCCCCAGGGGGCGACGAGCCTGACGAAAGTCAGGTTCTTTGTCTCTTTGGTCGAGTTCTCCACAACGTGTGGACCATCTTGTGGATTACCGGGCCTGTGGGAGGCGCAAAACCACGTGAGCGAGGCAGCCGAGCTGTGGACAACGTGCTCAGGTCTTCTACGAGAGGAGGTCTCCGAAGCCGTCTGGCGTACTTGGTTCGACGGCCTCGAGCCGCTCAGCTTCCAGGACCATGATCTGGTCCTGTCCGCCCCCAGCTCGCTGGTGCGTGACCGCCTCGACGACCGCTATCTCTCTCTCATCCAGAAGAGCGCCACTCACGTAGCGGCGGACGACGTGACGGTCCGCATCGTCGTGCGGCCCATGCCACAGGCATCCGAGCAGTTCGTGGTGCGCAACCCCATCGGCGAACCCAAGGACACCCCCCGGGGCCGCTTCGAGTCCGAGGCCAGTTGGGAGAGCCGGGTCCTGCCCGCCGGCATCCGTGAGGAGGTCAGAGGCGACCCACTGCCCCCCCGGCCCGACCCCCCTTCCCTGAACCCTCGTTACACCTTCGAGAACTTCGTCATCGGATCCTCCAACCGCTTCGCTCACGCCGCCGCCCAGCGCGTCGCCGAGAGCCCGGCTGGTAGCTACAACCCGCTGTTCATCTACGGCGACTCAGGCTTGGGGAAGACCCATCTGCTCCATGCCATCGGCCACTACGTGACGGAGAATTTCGCGGCCAAGCGGATCCGGTACGTGTCGACCGAGACCTTCATGAACGACTTCGTCGATGCCATCCGCAACAACGCCCAGATGGCCTTCAAGCGCCGCTATCGCGAATGCGACGTCCTCCTCGTCGACGACATCCAGTTCATGGAGGGCAAGGAAGGGCTCCAGGAGGAATTTTTCCACACCTTCAACTGGTTGTACGAGGGCTCCAAGCAGATCGTGCTCTCGAGCGACCGCCATCCCCGGTCCATAGCCACCTTGGAGGACCGACTGCGCAGCCGCTTCGAATGGGGCCTGACCACCGACGTCCAGCCCCCGGAGCTCGAGACCCGCCTGGCCATCTTGCGCAAGAAGGCGGAAGGCGAGCGCATGCCCATCCCCGGCGACGTGCTCGAGCTCATCGCCACCCACGTCCGCGACAACATCCGGGAGCTCGAAGGCGCTCTCATCCGGGTGTCGGCCTACGCCAGCCTGAACCGGGAGCCACCGACCCTGGCCACTGCCGAGGAGATCCTCTCCGACCTGCTCGAGGCGGACCGGCCCCGGCAGATCACTCCACGCGTGATCCTGGACGCGACCGCCGACGCGTTCGGGTTCACCGTCGACGATCTGTGCGGCACCAGCCGCCGCCGACCCTTGGTCAACGCCCGCCAGATCGGCATGTACGTGTTCCGTGAGCTGACCGACTTCAGCTATCCGGCCATCGCCCGCGAGTTCGGCGGCCGGGACCACACGACGGTCATCCATGCGGTCGAGAAGGTGGCCGGGCTGATGAAGGAGCGCCGTCAAGTTTACGACCAGGTGACAGATCTCATCCAGAGCATCAAAGGCGGGCGGTGATCGGCTGTGGGTAGGCGTGCGGACCAGATGTGTCGGAGGTTTGTAGTTTCCCTGGAAAAAGGTGGCTCCCTCCACAAGCCATCATCTCCAACGTCACGCCCTTGTGGGAAGCTGGGGAGGACGCACCGCCATCCAAACCCCCAGCTACCAGGGCTTAAGCCTGGTTGTCCACAATTCACAGCACCTACTGCTGTCACCACAGAATTTCCATATAGAAGACAAGAAGCAGGGAAGGCACTGCATTGAAGTTCAGATGCGAACGTGACGTCCTGGTCGAGGCCCTGGGCACCGCCGGACGAGCCACCGCGGGCCGCGGTGGGGCACTGCCGGTCCTCGGCGGCATCCGGCTGTCCATGACGGGAGACGGTCTCGAGGTGACCGGAACCGACCTCGACTTGACCATCAGCGTGCAGGCGACGGTCGCGGGTGGGACCGACGGGGTGGTCATCGCGCCGGGGCGGCTCATCACCGATATCGTGAGGGCGCTCGAACCTGGGGCCGTCAGCCTGGAGGCCGACGACGAGGAGCTGCGCATCGCGTCGGGCCGGTCTCACTTCGCTGTACGGACCCACCCGACCGGGGATTTCCCCCGTCTGCCGACCCCGAGCGGGGATGTCGTCACCCTCCCCGTCGATGGGTTGGCCGAGTCGTTGCGCCAGGTCACCCGGGCCGCATCGAGCGAGGACTCCCGTCCCATCCTGACCGGTGTGTTGCTGTCCGCGGAGGACGACGGGCTTCGCCTGGTGGCCACCGATTCCTACCGGCTGGCGGTGCGGGACCTGCGGGGCGCCGGCGTGCTGGCGGAGGGCCAGAAGGTCCTGGTGCCGTCCCGGGCGCTGAACGAGCTGCAGCGTCTGCTCGGCTCGGCCGACGGCGAGGTGGCGCTTCGGCTGGGGACCCATGACGTGACCTTCAGCATCGGCCCGGTGACGCTCATATCGAGGCTCATAGAGGGGGAGTTCCCCAACTACCGGGCGTTGATCCCGGCGAACTATCCGAACCGGTTGATCGTCGGCCGCGACGCACTTCTGGACGCGGTGCGGCGGGTGAAGCTCCTGGCCCGGGACGCGACCACCCCGGTCCGGATCGCATTGCGGCCGACCGGGATCGAGCTGACGGTGATCACCACCGACTGGGGTACCGCCACCGAGGATGTGGACGCCAAGTACGAGGGCGCCGAGATGACCGTCGCGTTCAATCCGAACTACCTGATCGAAGGGGTCGAAGCGATCAACGGTGACGAGGTCGCGCTGGACACCCTCGATGCTCTCAAGCCGGCCACACTGCGTCCTACCGAAGGTGACGAGTACCTGTACCTGCTCATGCCCGTCCGGGTCTCATAGCGGGTTGTGATTCGGTTGGAGCCCTCATGGTCCGGCTTCGCCGTGAAAACACATCGGGCTCCAACTGCTCACGGCCGGCTCGGCCTCTTGATGATTCTCAGGTCCTCCGTTATTGAGCAGGGTCTGCCTGGATGCACTTAGAGACTCTCTGGCTGACGGACTTCCGTAGCTACGCCGAAGCCGAGTTCACCCCGGCCGGTGTGGGCATCACGGTGGTCACCGGGGCCAACGGGGCGGGGAAGACCAATCTCATCGAGGCGGTTGCCTATCTGGCCCGGCTCAAGTCGCTCAGGGGCAGTCCTACCGAAGCGCTGGTGCGGTCAGGCTGTGCGCGAGCAGTGGTCCGGGCGTCCGGTTCGCGCGACGGCCGGAGCGTGGTCGTAGCCGCCGAATTGAGTCCGACGGGCCGGGACCGGGTGCAGGTGAACGGGCAGCCTCTCCGGCGTACTCGTGATCTCCTCGGGGCTCTCCAGGTGACGGTCTTCTCGCCCGACGACCTGGTCCTGATCAAAGGCGGACCGGCGCCGCGGCGCGAGTATCTCGACGACCTGCTGGTCGCCTTGCACCCCCGCCATCATGCGACGCTCACCGAGCTCGAGCGGGTGCTGAAGCAGCGCAACGCCTTGCTCAAGTCTGCGGGCGGCTTCAGGGCTCTCCCCGATGATGTCGTCTTCACCCTCGATGTTTGGGACTCCAAGCTGGCTGACGTTGGTGAGGAGCTGGCTTCGGCTCGTCGCGCTCTCACCTTTGACCTCCAACCCCTAGTAGCCGAGGCCTACGCCGCCCTGGCCTCCGGTTCCGCCACCGACCGTCAGAATGTCGTCATGGCCTACCGGCGTTCGTGGAGCGACTCGCTGGCTTCCGCTCTTGCCGCGGCTCGGGTGGACGACCTGCGCCGGGGAGTTACCACGACCGGCCCCCACCGCGACGAGCTCGAGCTGGCGGTGGGAGATCTCCCGGCCCGCACCCACGCCTCCCAGGGTGAGCAACGAACGCTGGCCCTGGCCCTCCGCCTGGCTGGGCACCGCCTGGTTGCGGAGACTATCGTCAGCCCGCCCGTGTTGCTTCTCGATGACGTGTTCTCGGAACTCGACCACGCCCGGGCCGAGGCGCTTCTGAACCACTTGCCGACCGATGCCGGCCAGGCGATTCTCACCACGGCGGGCGAACTACCCACCACCGTGGGGGTGGCGGCCCGTTACCGGGTGGAGGACGGGAAGCTCCTCGCGTGACGACCTGGCGGCCCATCGACCCCTCCCGCGACTCGGGTCCCCGGCGGCTCTCAGAGTCCCTCGACCGGGTCACCCGGCGGCTCGGCAGCCCGGCCGCGGGCGTCTTCGCTCGGCTCTTCTCGGGCTGGGAGGAGCTGGTCGGGGCGGACATCGCGGCCCACGCCCGACCCGTGTCGGTCAAGCGGGGGGTGCTGGTGCTGGAGGTCGACCACCCGGTGTGGGCGACCCAGTTGCGCTACATGACGGCTGATTTGCTGGCCCGCATCCGCGAGGACACAGGTAGTTCCGAGGTGGTCGAGATTCACCTCAAGGTGATGGGGTACCGAGCCGGGAATTACACCCGTTTTGGCCGCTCCTGACCACCCCTCTGGTAAACTACATCCATCGAGTTTCGGGCTGCTGACCTGGACTTTTCCCCCCGCAGGAGCGTCTCGAGATTCCCCCGGCTTCCCGAGTTTGAAAGGTCGCGTTCATGGCCATGCAAGCAGTTGTAGAAGAGGGTTCGGAGCGGGCCCGGTCGGCGAGCTACCAGGCCAGCGACATGACCGTGTTGGAGGGCCTGGAGCCGGTCCGCAAGCGGCCCGGGATGTACATCGGCTCGACTGGTCCGACCGGTCTCCACCACTTGGTGTGGGAAGTTGTGGATAACTCTGTGGATGAAGCGATGGCGGGCTTCTGCACCCGTATCGACGTCACGCTTACCGCGGACGGGGGTTGCCGGGTCGCGGACGACGGGCGGGGTATACCCACCGACGTGAACCCCCAGCAGGGGATCACGGGAGTCGAGATCGCCCTGACCAAGCTGCACGGCGGCGGCAAGTTCGGGGGGACCGGGTACAAGGTGTCGGGCGGGCTGCACGGCGTCGGCGTCTCGGTGGTGAACGCCCTGTCGCGTCGCCTCACTGTCGAGGTCGACCGCGACGGCGTGCATCATCGTATGGAGTTCGCCGACGGGGGCCAGCCCCAGACGGAGCTGGAGATCACCGGACCGGCGCCGGGAGGGCGCACCGGCACCACGGTCGCCTTCTGGCCCGACTCCCGGATCTTCGATGAGGTCGAGTTCTCCTCGCGGGTGATCGTGGAGCGCCTCCAGATCTACGCCTTTTTGAACGCCGGGCTGGAGATCCGCTTCGTCGACGAACGCAGCGGCGAGCGGGAGATCTACAAGTACGCGGGCGGCATCATCGATTTCGTCCGCCACCTGAACGCCTCGAAGGAGCCGCTGTTCAAGAAGGTGGCTTACTACAAGGTCGCCGAGGAGGACGGCGAGGTCGAAGTCGCCCTGCAGTACAACACCGGCTACTACGAAGGCCTCCACGGCTACGCCAACGGCATCTCCACAATCGAGGGTGGCACTCATGTGGAGGGCTTCCGCAAGTCGCTCACCAACGCGGTGAACCGCTACGCCCGGAACAACAGCTTTCTCAAGGAGAAGGACGAGAACCTGCTCGGGGAGGACATCCGCGAGGGTCTGACCGCCATCGTGGCGGTGAAGCTGCGCGATCCCCAGTTCGAGGGTCAGACCAAGGCCAAGCTGGGCAACGTCCCCATGCGCTCACTGGTCGAACGGGCCACCAACGAGAAGCTGGCCGAGTGGCTCGAGGAGAACCCGACCGAGGCCAAGGCGATCGTGAGCAAGTCGATCCAGGCCGCCCGGGCTCGGGTGGCGGCCCGGCAGGCCCGTGAAGCCACCCGCCGCAAGTCGGCGCTGGAAGGCGCCGGCCTACCCGGCAAGCTGACCGACTGTGCGTCGAGGAACGCCCACGAGTCCGAGCTGTTCATAGTCGAGGGCGACTCGGCCGGTGGCTCGGCGGTGCGAGCCCGCAGTCCGCAGACTCAGGCCATCCTTCCCATCCGCGGGAAGATCCTGAACGTGGAGCGGGCCCGCATAGACAAGATGCTCAAGAACAACGAGGTCCAGGCTCTGATCGCCGCCATCGGCGCCGGCCTGTTCGAAGAGTTCGACGTGGCCAAGATCCGCTACGGCAAGGTCATCATCCTCGCCGACGCGGACGTGGACGGGAGCCACATCAGGACTCTGCTGCTCACCTTCTTCTTCCGCCAGATGCGCCCGCTGGTCGAAGACGGGCACGTCTTCGTCGCCCAGCCCCCGTTGTTCTCCACGCTGGTCGGCAAGGAGAAGATCTACCTGAAGGACGAGGCCCACCGGCAGAGGTTCCTGGCCGAACATCCCAACCACAAGGCCGAGTTCAACCGGTTGAAAGGCCTCGGCGAGATGGACTGGGAGGAGCTCGGAAGCACCACCATGGATGCCGAGAAGCGCACGCTGCTTCGCGTCGACGTGGAGCAGGCCGCTCTGGCCGACGAGGCGTGCTCAATCCTGATGGGTGATGACGTCGAGGCCCGAAAGCAGTTCATCACCACCAACGCCGGGGATGTGAGGTTCCTGGACATATGAGCACCGACGCCCCTCCCGGCGGTCCTCCCCAGGAGCCGCCCGCGCCCAACATCGAGCCGATCGAGCTCCAGGACGAGATGGAGCGGTCCTATCTGGACTACGCCATGTCCGTCATCGTGTCACGAGCATTGCCAGATGTTCGGGACGGGCTGAAGCCGGTGCACCGGCGGATCCTCTACGACATGTACTTGCAGGGCTATCGGCCCGACCGGCCCCACGTGAAGTGCGCCAAGGTCACCGGCGACACGATGAGCCGGTTCCATCCCCACGGCAACAGCGCGATCTACGACGCCCTGGCCCGCATGGCCCAGCCGTTCAGCCTGCGCAACCCGTTGATCGACTTCCACGGCAACTACGGGTCACAGGACTTCGACCCGGCCGCCGAGCGCTACACCGAGTGCCGGTTGTCGTCTCTGGCCATGCACATGATCGAGGGCCTCGACGAAGAGACCGTCGACATGGGGCGGAACTACACCAACGACGAAGACGAGCCCACCGTCTTGCCGGCGCGGTTCCCCAACCTGCTGGTCAACGGCAGCCAGGACATTGCCGTGGCGATGGCAACCAACATCCCGCCCCACAATCTGGGCGAGGTCATAGACGCCACCGTCCACCTGATCGACCACCCCGACGCCTCCGCCGACGACCTGATGCAGTTCGTGAAGGGCCCGGACTTCCCGACCGGCGGCTTCATCCTGGGCCGCCAGGGGATCATGGACGCCTATCGCAGCGGGCGGGGCTCGATCAAGATGCGGGCCAAGGCTGAGATCGTCGAGAGCGAGGGGCGCAACGCCGGCGAGGAGATCGTCGTCACCGAGCTGCCCTACCAGGCCAGCCCTCGAGCCATCCTCGAGAAGATCGCCGACCTGGTCAACTCGAGGGAGCTGGACGGGGTCCGGGACCTGAAGGACCTCTCGGCCGGCGACCACACGAAGCTGGTCATATACCTGAAGCGCGATGCGGCGGCCAACGTCGTGTTGAACAACCTCTACAAGCACACGCCGCTCCAGACCTCGTTCGGGGTGAACATGGTGGCGCTGGTCGACGGCGTCCCGAGGACCGTGAACCTGGTTCAGGCCCTCTCCGCCTATATCCGCCATCAGGTCGAGGTCATCCGCCGGCGTTCCGAGTACCGGCTGAAGAAGGCCCAGGCCCGAGCCCACATCGTCGAGGGCCTCATCAAGGCGCTCGACATGATCGACGCCATCATCGCGGCCATCCGGGCTTCGGAGGATCGGCCGTCGGCCCGGGCCGCCCTGATGGGATCCCCGTTCGAGTTCTCCGAGGTCCAGGCCGAGCACATCCTCGAAATGCCTCTCGGGCGCCTTACCCGCCTGGGCCGGGCCCAGCTGGAGGAGGAGCTGGCCAAGCTGCGTGAGACGATCGCCGAGTTGGAGGCCATCCTCGCCGACGAAGATGTGCTGCGGGGGGTGATCAAGACCGAAATGACGGCTATACGGGACGAGTTTGCCGACCCCCGGCGGGCTGTCATCACCTTGGACGAGGGAGAGATGTCGGCCGAGGACCTCATCGATGACGAGGACCTGGTGATCACCATGACCAAGGCCGGCTACGTGAAGGCGGTCCCCGCCTCGCAGTTCCGCACCCAGGGTCGGGGGGGCCGAGGTGTGCAGGGTGCCCGCCTGAAAGACGAGGACCTCGTCATCCGGGTGATCCATACGAGTGCCCACGCCTACTTGTTGTTCTTCTCGAACAAGGGGAGGGTGTACCGCCTGCGGGCCTACGAGGTCCCGATCAAGGAACGCACGGCGCGCGGCACCGCCATCGTCAACTTGCTGGCGCTGGATCCGGGAGAGCGGGTCCAGACGTTGATCGATACCCGCGAGTTCCCCGCCGACCGCTACCTCGTGTTCGCGACCAAGCACGGCCAGGTCAAAAAGACGACCTTCTCGGAGTACGACAAGTCCCGGCGGGAGGGCTTCATCGCCATAAATTTGCGCGAAGGGGACGAACTGGTCGGGGTGATCACGACCGGCGGCTCGGACGACATCTTCATGGTGTCACGGTCGGGCATGGCCATCCGCTTCGACGAGACCGACGTCCGGCCTATGGGCCGCGACGCCGCCGGGGTGCGGGGCATGGCCCTACGGGGCGACGACGAGGTCGTGTCGATCGACCCGGCCCGTGACGAGACCAGCATTCTGATCATCACCGAGGCGGGCTTCGGCAAGCGGACGCAGCTTCAGCACTTCAATCGCCAAGGGCGAGGTGGGGTAGGAGTACGGGGTATCAAGTTGACCGCGCAACGTGGACGGGTCGTATCGGCTTTCATGGTTGCGCTGGATGATGAGATCTTGGTGACTTCCTCGTCTGGAGTGTTCGTGCGTATCGCAGTTAGAGAGATATCGAGCCAGGGAAGAGACGCCACCGGAGTGCGCATCATGACCCTCGATACCGGCGACAGCGTTGCTTCTGTGGCCCCTGTCCTCGCGGTGGAAGAGACAAGCTGATGGTGGACCTGCCGGGCCGCCCTGTTTACGAACCGGCGGACCGGGAGGATGGCACCCCACCAGGGAGGCGGGGAGGCGATGGGTGGGGCTCACCGGTGCCGGCCGAGTACGGGTCGTTGCACGCGGTGCGCCCGCTGCCGGATGCCGAAGGGGCGCCCGATCCGAGGCCCGCGGCAGCGCCCCGCCGGGCCCGCAACGCGAAGAAGGGGTCGACCCGGACCCGTGCTACCAGCCCTAAAAGCCCTGGTAGCACTGGCGGTGCCGGGGGTACAGCGGTAGCGCCCGCATCGAACATGTCGGCTCTGTTGCAACGCATCCAGGGCGACGAGCCGGCAGCCGCGACCGCTGAGGTGGCCCCGTCGGAGGTAAGCCAGGTCGAAGAAGCCCAGGTGGAGGCCGCCGCGCCGCCGGCCGTCCAGCCTGCCGACCCGGGGTCCCCCGCCGCGGTCGAGGCCCTGGAACCGGTTCCCGCGGCTGCTGCTCCCGCTCGACCTCCTCCGGCCCGGGCCGCCGACCGGCCGGGGCGTGCCGCTGCCCCGAGCGCCTTGGCAACCCGGCGGGATGCAACTGTTCGCCACCTGGACATGGCGACCGTGGCGAAGGTCTCCGTGGTCTTCTACCTCATCGTGCTCGTGGTGGTCGTGGTGGCGTCGATGTTGCTCTGGTATGCGGCCGACGCCTTCGGCACCCTGACCTCGTTCGAGAAGTCGATCCGCACCCTCTTCAGCCTGAAGTCGTTCCAGATCCACCCCGCTACCGTCGCCCTCTACACCTCCGCCGGGGGCTTGGTGCTGGCCGTGGCCGGGACCATCGCCAACGTCTTGATGGCGCTGATCTACAACCTCATCGCTGATCTGGTCGGGGGGATCAGAGTCGAGATCGACCAGGACCCTCCGGCTGAACCGCGCCCGGCCGGTCGACCGCGGGCCTGACCAGCCGGTCGTGTAATCTCTCTCCCTCCGTGTCAGGTGCGGGGCTATAGCTCAGCCGGTTAGAGCGCAGCACTGATAATGCTGAGGTCGGTGGTTCGATTCCACCTAGCCCCACAAAAGTCCTGCTCAGAGGGGGTACCGCGCTTCCGGACCGCAGCAGATTCGGAGCACCATGTGTGCTGAGGTCGTGATCCGATGAAATCGCAGGTCAAAGAGCAGGTCGGCGCAGTACGCGTTGATTATTTCGGCGTTTCATCGCGCGTCCATTGCGCGGTCGAGCTGGAATACAGCTGATACCCGGAGTTCTTCCCGCCGCGATCTGGGACCGCTAATACCCGTGGCGAATCGGCAGTGACCACGCTCCCGACGTGACACTTAGTCCGAGGCGTGGCCGTTGGGACCCGACGTTCGGCGCTCACGTTCTGGCACGCCCTTGACAGCAACCGCAGCCAACAGGCGAGCGCATCACCGTCGATCTGCATCGTCCGGCGGATCAGACCGACCGGCACCACTGCGTTCCAGATATTCGGCGTCCGTTGCTCGGTATTCCGATCAGCCTTCGGTTGCGACAAGGAGAAGATGAGGGCTGAGGCCGAGAAGAGTCGGTTCGGTCTCAACTACCCTGGCAGCCCACAGGATCTTCTCCCTCTCGGCTGGGTTTTCCCACCTCGTGGCAAGTTGGGGCAGATGGACGGCCAGGCCTTCGACACCGACCATCTCGCGGACGCTCAATCCAGCCTCGGCGACTTCTTCGCTGAGCTGATGGGGATGATGGAAGAAGGCCGTCGTGAACCAGTGTGGACGGTCGTGGGGATTGCGGTGCTGGCCGGAAACCAGGTCTTGGGTCACAACGTCCACGAAGTCGGCATCGAAGAGGAATCCGCGAGCCAGGCCGTCGAAGAGAGAGGCGAACCGGCTGATTGCCGCCACTGCGATGACTCCGCTAGGGCGAGTGATTCGTCTTCCCTCGCTCAGCGCCACAATCCGGTCATCGTGTTCGGTCAGGTGGTACAGAGGGCCGAAAAGCAACACGGCGTCGTAGCTGTCATCAGCGGCTGGGAGTTGACGGGCGTCGCCTACCTCAGCAACGACTCCAAGTTCAGCCAGATCGGAATTGGCCTTGTCCACGTGCCTTTGACTGATGTCTACGATCCGCACGCTGTAGCCCTCCTCGGCCAGCCACCGAGCATGCACTCCGGTCGCTCCGCCCACGTCGAGGATGCTCGCCGGTGGCGGGGGCAGGTGGCGGTGCAGTACTTCTTGGACTCTGAATAGCTCTAGCTGGGACAAGCCGTGGGCGATACGGTCTTCCTCCTGGATGGTCTCGTAGTGGTGAACCACGTCCCTATCGGCTGGCCCCATGAACGACAACGCTAGGACCAGGGTGGGCCTCCGCCAAAACGATTAGTCCGAGCGCAGAACTGGCGCTCACCTATCCGGGTTGGGCAGTCAAGGATCGCGACCGAATCGGCGTTACGAGCCCTCCGGGTCATCTCTCGGGGACGATGATCGGTAGTCATCGTCCTCATCCTCTGGATAGGGCGTGCCGTCCTCGCGGAGCATGGGCGTGTACTCACCTCGACCGAGGTGCTGGTACATCTGGCTCATGACGTCGTTCATGCCCTTGGCGGTCGTCGTCCAACACCAACTTCCCGCCATCTTCGATTGCCCACTTCCGGTACGTCTCCACCTGCGGGCTGTCTACAGGAAGGTAGCTCTCGGAAGTGCCGTCCGGTCCTTCGGCGACCCAAGGTTCCCACTTCTTCACCATGGTTCATAGTGCCAGGCCCACTGATAGATGGGACTCCGCTCAGAACGACAGCGCATCTGGCTATCGAGGCGGACGGGGCCGGACGCCGGATTCGGCTGGGCGCTCACGGGCAGGGACGTTCGGTAGTCATCGTTCTTCATCCTGCGGGTAAGGGGTTCCGTCCCGTAAAGGCGGTTGGTACTCGGCCCAGCCCTTGTACTCATACATCTGCCGCATCGCGTCGTTCATGCCGCGGGCTTCGACGGTCCAGACGAGTTGGGCGCCGTCTTGCTCTACCTCCCGATGAGCCTGCTGGTCATCTTCGGGACAGAAGGTCTCCGTGATCGCTCCGTCGGGATGGTGTACTTCCCACAGCTCCCAGCACCTCATGGGTCCATCCTCGCACGCCGGTCCACGACAGAATGATTCATCTCGCGTCAACGGGAGGACGCCAGGACCGGAGGCGACCCGCGCCGAGATTTGGCGGTCGGGCGCTTGCCTGATCCGGTACGGAAGATCGCTACGATTCGTTGGTGCGGAAGTTCAACTTTGAGATACCTGATCTCGGTCATCCGTGCGGGGATGAGGAAGTCGGACCGATGGGACCATCGGCACCGCTCATCCCCTTTACACCTGAGCCGTTCGATCCAGCCTCAGTAAGCGAGAAGGCGATCGATGATGGACCCCATACGCGGGCACCTATGGGATGGGGGGACCGGGCTTCTTGGGGTTACGTCTGGGACAAGACTGGTTAATCGTCGCGATCTGGGGAGCGGCGGACTGGTTTCGGCTCGATGGTCGTCTCCTGTCTGATTTCTTCTGGCAGCGTCACGGCCGGGAGCGCCCGTGGACTGATGATCCTGAGGTGGACTCGAAAGCATTGTTCCGTGGCTGGCGAATCAGGTCCGTCGAGCTTCATCGCGACTCGATCACCATCTCCTTCGACGGCCACCACGTCCTTCGGCTTGCGTCCGATCCCTTGAACAGACCCGTTCACGAAGGTGACGGCTCGCCTCGTCAAGTGGAGGCAGACGACGACCTTCGTTTCGCTGTGTTCCTGTCACCCACCGCCGGACTCTGGGTGTGAACAAGGCGCCGAACACTCACTCATCTAGTCAAGGTCGCCCTGGCGGGCGGCCTGTTCAGGCTTGAAAATGGGGTGTGTTG
>JAFAWZ010000207.1 GCA_019241495.1 Acidimicrobiales bacterium
TCGCCGGCGAGGGGAATCCGCCCCATGTGGAGGCGCTGGATTTGCTCGGGCAGGGCGGGGTGGAGCCACACTTTCCCGCGCGGGACCCAGGGATCGAGCCGTAACAGGCTGCGCAGCATCAACGAAGGCGAGGCGGCGGCCCACGCCTGGGGGGAGCACGACGTGGGGTACGGCACCACAAGGGGCTGCTCCATGCGCTCGAGCCCGCTGTACAGCTCGGGTAGCCGCCCACCCTGGGCCATGGCCGCGTCGGTGACCGCCATGATCACGCGCTGCGCCTCGCGTACATAGCCATAGCGCATCAGCCCGGCGGCCACGATGGCGTTGTCGTGGGGCCACACCGAGCCGCAGTGGTAGCTGATCGGGTTGTAGCCGACCATGGAAGCGGCCAAGGTGCGGATCCCCCACCCCGAGAACATGTCCGGCCCGATCAGCTTCTTGGCCACGACGTCGGCCTTCTCGGCGTCGAGTATCCCGGTCCACAAGCAGTGGCCCACGTTGGAGGCGAGGGCATCGATGGGCTGCTTGTCCCGATCTAGCCCCATGGCCAACCAGCCCTGCTCCTCCAGCCAGAAGTCCCGGTTGAAGGCCACCTTCAGTTCGGCGGCCCGGCCCCGCAGCTCGGTAGACAGGGCCACGTCGCCGGCTTCGGCCGCGAAGAAGGCCCGGGCCAGGTAGGCACCGTAGGTGTAACCCTGAACCTCAGCTAGAGCTATAGGTGGCTCGGCCAGACGTCCGTCGGCGAAGCGCACGGCGTCAACCGAGTCCTTCCAACCCTGGTTGCGCAGGCCGCGATCCGACGTGCGCTGGTACTCCACGTACCCGTCGCCGTCGCGGTCGCCGAACTTGGCCACCCATTCGAGAGCCCGGTCGGCGTGGGGCAGGAGCTCGTCCACCGCCTCGCGGGCCAACCCCCAGCGGCGCAGCTCGCCGAGGAGCATCACGAACAACGGGGTGGCGTCCGCCGTCCCGTAATAGATCGTCCCACCCCCGAGCGACAGCGACGAAGCTTCGCCGAAGCGCATCTCGTGGAGTATCCGGCCGGGCTCCTCCTCGTTGTAGGGCCGAACCTCACTGCCCTGGAAGCGCGCCAGCGTCTGCAAGGTGCCGAGGGCCAGCTCGGGATCGACGAGCAGGGCCATCCAGGCGGTGACCAGGGAGTCCCGCCCGAACAGGGTCATGAACCAGGGGGCGCCCGCCGCGACCACGGTGCGCTCTGGGTAGTCAGGGTCGAAGATGCGCAGCGCGCCCAGATCCTCCGCGCTTCGGGCCACTACCGTCCGGAGGCCGTCGTGGTCGGTGTCGAGCACCGGTACGCTGCGTCGCCAGGCGGCCATGCGCTCGGCCGGCTTGGCCCGGGCCACCGGTTGGCCGCACACCCAACGAGGCTCGATCTCCGAGCCGTCTATGCCACACGAGAACTGCTGGCAGAGCGACCACGCCGCCTTGGAGGGGATGATCACCTCCCAGCGGGCGATCGGCCCCTCCAGGCTGGGCGGCTCCGAGAACGACACGCGAAGGCTGCGACGGTGACTCCCGCTCTTGTGGCTGAAGACAACCGAACCTTCCACATGCTCGACTTTTGCCTCGGAATGCGAGTCGATGCGGCCTTCTTTCACCGCGAACAGGTCGGCGAAGTCGGCCCCGTAGGTGATCTCGACGGCGCAGTACGCCGGTTCCTCCCCGAAGTTGCGCACGAGCAGGTCCTCGCGCATGCCCCGCCCCACGTAACGGCGCCGCTCGATCATGAGGTCGGAGTCGGCCCGCCCCACCCGGGGCCGGGACCGGCCGACGAAGGTGGCCGAGTAGGGATCGGGCGTGGAGCGGGCCAGCGGCTCGGGGTGGTCTCCGTTCAACCGCAGGATGTAGGCGGACAGGAACCGGGTGTCGCGAAAGAACAAACCTTCAGCCGACTCCGGAGAAACCTCGCCGCTGGGCGAACAGAGGAGGAAGGCGGAGCCTTCCACCAGCGTCACTCGATCCCGGGGATCCCCCGTTGAGACGCTCGCCTGCGACGTCCACGGGTTGGCCATCGTCGCGGCAGGCTAGTGGGGAAAAAGAGGGGTCTCGCGCCACGACGGTCATATTTTTCCCTATCGCCGTAGTGGTAATACACTTGAGGCGTGGCTGCCCCGCTGTTCGAGGTCAACGACTTGCACGTCTCCGTAGACGGAGCACCGATCCTGAAGGGAGTCGACCTGGTGGTCGACCACGGTCAGGTGCACGCCCTCATGGGCCCGAACGGCTCGGGCAAGTCGACGCTCGCCAACACCCTCCTCGGCCATCCCGGCTACGAGGTCACCAAAGGCCGCATCCTCTTCAAGGGTGAGGACATCACGAGCTGGCCGGCCGATGTGCGGGGCAAGGCCGGCGTGTTCCTGGCCTTCCAGTACCCCGAGGAGATCCCCGGTGTCCCGGTGGCCCAATTCCTCCGCCAGGCGCTCTCGGCCCGGCGGGGCATGGACCTGTCGGTTCTCGAGCTGCGGGTCTCCATCATGGAGTGGATGAAGCGGCTCGGGATGGATCCGGCCTTCGGCGACCGCTACCTGAACGAGGGGTTCTCCGGGGGCGAGAAGAAGCGCAACGAGATCCTCCAGATGGCCATCCTGGAGCCAGAGGTCGCCATATTGGACGAGACCGATTCCGGGTTGGACATCGATGCCCTGCGGATCGTGGCCCGGGGGGTCGAGTCGGTGCGCCAGGCCCGACCCGAGCTCGGCGTGCTCATCGTGACCCACTACCACCGGATCTTGGATCAACTGCGCCCGGACGTGGTGCACTTGCTGGTGGGCGGGCGGATCGTCACGAGCGGAGGGCCGGACCTGGCGGCCCGAATCGAGAAGGAAGGTTACGAAGCATGGCGGTGATCGACCCGGTCGCCATCAAGAAGGATTTCCCGATCTTCGAGCGGCCGGTGCACGGCAAGCGCCTGGTCTACCTCGACTCGGCATCGTCGTCACAGAAGCCCAGGTCCGTCATCGAGGCCATGAACTGCTACTACGAGACCACTCACGCCAACGTGCACCGGGGGGTCTACGAGATCGCCGAGCGGGCGACCCGGCGCTACGAGGCCGCCCGGGCGTCGGTGGCCCGTTTTATCGGGGCCGCCTCCCCGGCCGAGGTGGTGTTCACCAAGAACGTCACCGAGGCGATCAACCTGGTGGCCTACTCGTGGGGCCGGGCCAATCTCCGGGCCGGCGATGTGGTGGTGCTCACCGAGATGGAGCACCACGCCAACCTGGTGCCGTGGCTGGCCCTGAAGGCGGAGCGGGGCATCGAGCTGCGCTACATCCCGGTGACCGACGACGGCCTGCTCGACCTCGGCCGGCTCGACGAGACCTTGGACGGCGCCAAGCTGCTCTGTGTCGCTTCGGTATCGAACGTGCTCGGAACCATCAACCCGGTGACCGAGCTGGCCGCGGCCGCCCATGCCGCGGGGGCCCTGGTCCTCGTCGACGGAGCTCAGCAGGCGCCGCACATGCCTACCGACGTCTCGGCCACGGGGTGTGATTTCTTCGGCCTGACCGGCCACAAGATGCTCGGCCCCACCGGCATCGGCGCCCTGTGGGCCCGCCGGGAGCTGCTCGAGGCGATGCCCCCGTTCCTCTGTGGCGGGGAGATGATCCGTGACGTCCGCCTCGACGGGTTCTCCACCAACGACGTCCCCTGGAAGTTCGAGGCCGGCACGCCACCGATCGCCGAAGCGGTCGGCCTCGATGCGGCCGTCGCCTATCTGCATGGGTTGGGGATGGAGGCGGTGCGCCAGCACGAGCGGTCGTTGACGGCCTACGCGTTGGCCGCCCTGCGGGAGGCCCACCCCGATCTGGTGATCCACGGGCACCCGTCCGCTGACCGGCGGGGCGGGGTGATCTCGTTCGTGTACAAGGACGTGCATCCGCACGACCTGTCACAGGTCCTGGATCAAGCCGGTGTCTGCGTGCGGGCCGGTCACCACTGCGCCAAACCGCTGATGCGCAGGTTGGGGGTGGGTGCCACGGCGCGGGCATCGTTTTCGGTGTACAACGACGAGTCGGACGTCGACGCCCTCGTGGCCGCCCTCGCCGACGCCGACCAGCTCTTCTCCCTCTAGAACCGCCCAGGAGTACGTGAACAAGTGCCCGGCCTCGAAGACCTCTACCGAGAGATCATCCTCGACCACTACAGGAACCCCCGGAACCGGGGGGAGCTGCCCACGCCGCCCGCGTACGCCGAGACGGGGTTCAACCCGCTTTGCGGCGACGAGATCACCCTCTACGTGCAGATGGAAGGTGACAGGGTCGCCGACATCAGGTTGACGGGCCAGGGTTGTTCGATCAGCCAGTCTTCGGCCTCGATGATGTCGACGGCCGTCAAGGGCAAGTCGCTGGCGGAGGCCCGGGCCACGATCAGGCGGTTCAAGTCCATGATGTCGATCCACGAGCACCGCCTCGACGGAGACAGCGGGACCAGCGATGCCGGCTTCGAGCCGGATGAGCCGGCCGCCGAGGCCGAGGTCTCGTTGGGCGATCTGGAAGCGCTCCAGGGAGTGGTCAAGTTCCCGGTACGGATCAAGTGCGCCACCCTGTCGTGGAACACCCTGGCCCAGGCCCTCGATCACCTGGAGGGTGTACCGGCGTCTTGATGCGCGGGGCCGTCACCGCTTGCGCGCCTTGGGACCGCGAGAGCGCACCTCCTGCACCGACTCGAAGGCCTCCCGCAGGTCCCCGAGCCACTCCTTCTCGTTCTCCCCGACCAGGCGGACGCACCACGCAAGCGCCTCGGAGCGCGTCCGGGCTATGCCCCCATCGATCAGAGTGTCGAGAACCCGGCGCTCCGGGAGGCGAAGCCTGGTCATCACCGGGACCGACGCGGTGGTGAAGAGCACCATGTCCGAGCCGCGCTTCAGGCCCCAGGCCACCTTCCGGCCGAGAATGCGCTCGGCCGACAGAGCCAGGGCCACCCGTTCATCCCGGGTGCCATCGCGGAACAGGACCACGTCGCCGTCGGTGACGTCCGGGCCCAGATCGACCAGCACGAGGATCTCGTCCTGGTCGGCGATGACCTCGAAGCCCGCCGCGCCCCACCGGGAGGGAAGGCGCGAGGCGAACCAGTCCTCGATCTGCACCCGGCCATGCTGGCACGAAATGGGGCTCCGGCGGTCGGGACCGTTATGGTCGGGCCGTGCTGGAACGCATCGTCATCGTGGGTGGTTCGCTTGCCGGGCTGCGGGCCGCGGAGGCCCTCCGGGCCGGCGGGCACACGGGTGCTCTGACCATCATCGGCGAGGAACGGCACCTCCCCTATGACCGCCCGCCGCTATCGAAGCAGGTACTGACTGGAAAGGTAGCCCCCGACGGAGCCCTGCTGCCCATACCGGATGCGTTGGGCGCCGACTGGCTCCTCGCCGCCCGGGCCACGGGCCTCGACCTCACGCGGCGCCTGGTCCTGCTAGATGACGGGACCGAGGTCGCCTTCGATGGCCTGGTCATCGCCACCGGCGCCCGGCCCCGGATCCTGCCCGGAGCTCCGCCCGGCCCAGGGGTCCACTATCTGAGGACCCTCGACGACGCCATTGCCCTCGCCAAGGACCTGTCCGGCTCGTCGGGAGCAGTCGTGATCGGCGCCGGCTTCATCGGCTTGGAGGTGGCGAGCAGCGCGGCCTCCCTCGGCGTCCCGGTGACGGTGCTCGAAGCGTTGCCCGTCCCGCTGGAACGGGCCCTCGGACCCCAGATGGGCCAGGCGATCATGGACTGGCACCTGGGCAAGGGAATGGACATCCGATCCGGCGTGGGCGTGAACGAGCTCGTGCTCGGGGCCGAGCGCCCCCAAGGGGTCCGCCTCCACGACGGGACCATGGTGGCGGCCGAGACCATCGTGGTGGGGGTAGGGGTGATCCCGTGCACGGACTGGCTGGACGGCTCCGGTGTCGACCTGATGGACGGGGTGGTCTGCGACGACAAGCTGAGGGTGCTGGCCGAGGGAAAGCCCGTACCGGGCGTGGTGGCGGCCGGGGACGTGGCCCGCTGGAGCCACCCGGCCTACGGCCAGGCCGTGCGCATCGAGCACTGGACCAACGCGACGGAGTCGGCAGAGGCCGCCGCCCACACCCTCCTGCGGGGAAACGACGCTGATCCCTACGAGCCGGTCCCCTACTTCTGGTCCGACCAGCACGGGATCAAGATGCAGTTCGTCGGACGGGCCGCGCCCGACGACGAGGTCGCGGTCTTGGAAGGGAGCTTGGCCGACGACCGGGTAGTCGTGGCCTATGGGCGGAGCGGCCGGCTGGTCGCGGCCTTGGGGATGCGCCGGCCGGCCCGGGTGATGGCCCTCCAGCGGGCCATCGGCGAGGGAGCGCCGTTTCCGCCCGTTTTCTGAGAAGCTGTCGCAAAACCCGCGGGACGGAGAAGGCGGCGGGGTGGGAACGCTCGGGGTGGAAACGCTCGGGGGGTGGGATCAGCCGGCCGGGACCGACCAGCCCAGACCCTCGGCGATCTCCTTGCAGGTCGGGCACAACGGATACCTCTTGGGGTCGCGCGACGGGATCCAGATCTTGCCGCACAACGCCTTGACCGCCGTACCGTTGACCAGGCCCTCGACCACGGAGGGACCGGCCGGGACGAAATCGCCCTCGTCGGGTTTCCATCCCTCCAGCACGATGTGGGCCATCCGCTCGTGGTCGCCGTCGAGAGCGGGGTCGGTATGGACCGGGGACACCGCTAGATCGGTCATGCGCCCACGCTACCGGCGGACCCGGGAGGGAGGACCGCAGCCTGGCACTAACCGGCCCCAGTCGGGTACAACTGGGCCCAACAACCAGTCGCAGCTACAGGAGCGAGAAGATGCCCGAGGCCGTAATCGTCGCCACCGCCCGCAGTCCCATCGGCCGGGCCCTCAAGGGGTCCTTGGTCACCATGCGCCCAGATGACATGGCGGCCCAGATCGTTCGAGCCCTGCTCGCCAAGGTGCCTGCCCTCGACCCGACCACCGTGGAAGACCTGATGCTGGGCAACGCCCAACCCGCCGGCGAAGCCGGCTACAACATGGCCCGCGTGGTGGCTCTCCTGGCCGGTCTACCCGGCGTTCCCGGCACCACGGTCAACCGGTACTGCTCCTCGTCGCTGCAGACCATCCGAATGGCGGCGCACGCCATCCGTGCCGGCGAGGGCGACGTCTTCGTCGCCGCGGGAGTGGAGACGGTGAGCCGATACAT
>JAFAWZ010000022.1 GCA_019241495.1 Acidimicrobiales bacterium
CTCGGCGGTGACTACGCCCGGTTGCGCACCGATTCTGTCCTCGCCGGCCCCGGCGCCTCGAGCCGGCTCCTCGCCGTGTACTTCGGCGCCGGCACCCAGATGCACGACTTCCGGACGGTCCAGCACCACGGGGCGGAGAGGACCCGATCCGACCTCCTCTACAAGGGTGTGGTGGCCAACCGGGCCCGATCCGTGTACAGCGGCCTGATCCGGGTGGAGAAGGGGGCGCGCGGCACCAACGCCTTCCAGACCAACCGGAACCTGGTCCTCCACGAAGGCGCCCACGCCGACTCCGTCCCGAACCTCGAGATCGAGGACAACGACGTGCGCTGCTCCCATGCGTCGGCCGTCGGTCCGGTGTCGGAGGACCAGCGGTTCTATCTCGAGAGCCGGGGGGTGCCGCCCGAGGTCACCGACCGGTTGATCTCGCTGGGCTTTGTCGGCGAGGTCGTGGAGGAGCTGCCGTTCCCCGAGCTGGCCCCTACCCTCGATGCCGCCCTGGCCACCAAGCTGGCCGGCGCCGAGGCGATGGAGCGCGAAGCGAGGTCGTGACGTGGGTGAGATAGCCAGGGTGCCGTTGGCATCGATCCCCGAAGGGGGCGCCCTCCGCCTGCCCGGCGGTCCCGACGGCATTTGCGTGGTCCGCATCGGCGAAGCGGTCCGCGCCGTGGCCGACCGGTGCAGTCACGCCGACGTGAGGCTCTCCGAAGGCGAGGTCGACCCCGACGAGTGCACGATCGAATGCTGGAAGCACGGGAGCACCTTCTCGCTGGTGGACGGTCACCCGCTGTCGCTGCCCGCGACCAAGCCGGTCACCGTCTACCGGATAACCGTGGATGGGCCCGACGTAGTGGTGAGCGACTGATGCACCGTCTGCTGGTCGAGGGCCTCCGGGCCGAGGTGGCGGGCCGGGAGATCCTGCGCGGGGTCGATCTCGATGTCCGCTCGGGTGAGGTGCACGCCGTGATGGGGCCCAACGGGTCGGGCAAGAGCACCCTCTCGCACGTGCTGCTCGGTCGTCCCGGCTACACCGTGACTGGGGGACAGGTCACCCTCGACGGCGAGGACATGCTGGCCCTTCCCACCTGGAGGCGGGCCCAGGCCGGGCTGTTCCTCGGCATGCAATACCCCATCGAGGTCCCGGGGGTCAGCATGGGGGCGATGCTCAGCGAGGCCTTCGCGGCGGGCGGCCGGGCGGCCGAGCGGGTGCCGGAGCTGGTCGGGGCGGAAGCCCGGCGGGTGGGCTTCGACGAGCGGCTGCTGGAACGGGCCCTCAACGTCGACCTCTCCGGGGGTGAGCGAAAACGGAACGAGACGGTCCAGCTGGCGGTGCTGCAGCCCAAATTCGCCGTACTGGACGAGATCGACTCTGGGCTGGACGTGGACGCGCTGCGCGCCGTCGCCCGCCGGGTGGAGGCGGCGACCACCGAGATCGGGTTGGGGGTGGTCGCCATCACCCACTACACCCGGCTCCTGACCGAGCTTCGCCCCGACCGCACCCATGTCCTGTCCCGGGGGCGGGTCGTGGCGAGCGGAGGTCCGGAGCTGGCCGACGAGCTGGAGCGCAACGGGTACGCGGCCTGGGCCTTGGAAGAAGACGAGGACAAAGGGAGCGCGCCGACGCGGGCCGGCACATCCCCGGAACAGGACCCGTTCGCCGACCCGCTGGCCTAGATGGCCCGGTCGCGCGGCTGGCTTCTCGTCTCTGTCCTCTTCGGCCTCTTCGCCTCGAATCTCACCTTCACCGTCTTCAATGTCGCACTGGTCAGCATCGCCCGGAACCTGCACACCACGTCGAGCACGCTGACTTGGGCCATCACTGGCCCACTTTTGGCAATAGGAGTGTCAGCACCGGTCCTCGGCAAGACCGGCGACATCCGCGGCCACCGGAGGCTGTACCTGGCCGGGCTGGTGGGTTCGTTGTGCTGTGCGGCGCTAACCGCCGTGGCTTGGAACGCCACCTCGTTGATCGTCGCCCGCCTCTTCTCAGGTCTGGGCAGCGCCTGCCTCACCGCCTCGTCGTGGGCCATCCTGTTCCGGGTCTTCGGTCCGGGAGAGCGCACCAAGGTGCTCGGCTGGTGGTCGCTTGTCGGCGCTGGGGGCCCGGTGATCGGTGTGGCCATCGGGGGGCCGGTCGTCCAGGCGTTCGGCTGGCGTTGGATCTTCATTGCCCAGATCCCGTTGATCGTTGCCGCCTTGATGGTCAACTGGCGGGGCCTGCCAGAGACCGATCGCAGCCCGGGCGAAGCGCTCGACGTCCCAGGCGCCCTTCTTCTCGCGATCGGGGTCGGCGCTCTGCTGTTCGCCGTGAACCAGGGGAGTCGGGGTTGGAGCCGTCCGCTGGTGATGATCTCGGTGCCCGTTGCCGTGGTCGCCCTGGCCGGGTTCGTTCTAGTGGAGCGGCGGGCCCGGTCACCGGTGTTCCCTTTGTCCTGGCTGTCCAACCGCGAGTTCGTGCTGCCCTGCGTGGCTGCGTCGGCCATCAACTTCGCCTACATGGGCGGCTTCTTCCTCACCCCGTTGTTCTTGGAACAGGGCCTGGGTTACGGCATCGGCGCAGCTGGGTTCTTCCAGATCGCCCGTCCTCTGGCCTTCGCGGTGGCTTCCCCGACAGCCGGTTACCTGGCGTTCCGCACCGGGGAGCGGGCCGTGGCGGTAGCAGGCGCCACGTTGCTCGGTGCTTCCATGCTCGTGTTCTCCGTGTTGCGCCCGGGCGACTCCGCCGTGCTGATCGTGGTTGCCCTGGCCGCGTCGGGGCTGGCCAACGGCGTCTCCACTCCGGCCGTGTCCGCCATGGTCGCCGCCACGGTGGAGCCGAATCGCATGGGGTCGGCTAGCGGTGCGGTTCAAGTCGCCAGCCAGATGGGGGTGGTCACCGGCATCCAGGTCATGGAAACCATACAAGTGGCCCGCCATCACACCGTGGGCGTGGTGCAGTCCTATCAGGACGCTTATCTGGTCGGGGCTGTATTCACGGTGGTAGCGGTGGTCGCGGCGTGGATGATCCGCTCGGCCCGCCGTCCCGTGCCGGCGGTCGTGCCCGCCGAGCTGGCCTGAGTGCCCGGGACAGGACTACTTGAACGAAGAGGAGGCGGCGGCACTCGGACCCCGTCTCAGTCGCATAGCTGGGCCAAGCCCTATTCCGTCGTTGGACTAGTGCCGCCACCTCCTCTTCGTTTACTCAATCCTGTCCCGGGCGCTGAGTGCCCGGGCGCAGATCAGGGCTGGGGTACCTCGAGGGGGCCGAGCGCGGCTCGCTGGCTCTCCTCCCACGCCACTGCGCAAGCGGTGGAGCAGAACCGGTAGACCCTCTGGTCGGGACCGAACCGGGTGTCGAGGCCGCTGTTCACGGGTAGAGGCAGCCCGCAACACGGGTCGATGGTGGTTTCCTCCGCCGTGGCCAGGCTGATCTCCGCCGCTTCGACCGGGCGCTCGAAGCCGCTGACGTCATAAGCCCGAGCCGGGGTCACGAACACCCAGCGGGGCGCCTGGCTGGCGACCTCCCGGGTGGCGAGGGTCTGGCCGGGACAGGCCAGGTCGCACAGGCGGGCGGCCACGTTGGCAGGCCGGCCGATGTAGTCGTCGCCCTCGAACATGATCACCGCGCCGCTCGCCAGCCCGGCCCGCAGGCTCAGGGGCACGGTGTCGGGCACGCGCACGCTCAGCTCGACCACCATGGAGACCACCGCCGAGCTGTCGGCGGAGCTGAGCATGGCGCCGTCGCCCAACCACTTGGTCACCCGCACGCCGCGCCGGGCCGCCACTTCCCGGACCCGGCTCCGGAAGCCGGCCAGCACAGACACGGTGCGCTCGTCACCGAAGCGCTCCGTGAACGCGGTGAACCCGCTGAGATCGATAAAGGCGAAGCAACGCTCTACGCGCATGACGGCATCCCTGGGAAGGGTAGCGGCCGCCAGGTGGCGGCCGCGCCCGAGAACTGCGATTTAGAGGGGTCGGCTTACAGAGATCAGGCCACCCGGCTGGCCAGCACGAACCAGGAGCTCAGAGGAATGACGTGGACCTGGGCCCCCGTGTAGGGCGCCTCGACGATCTGGCCTCCACCGACGTACATGGCGACGTGCTCGGACGGGTCGGATGGGAACACCAGGTCGCCGGGCTGCAGAGCGGACATGGGTATGTGCGTGGTGTCGGCGTACTGGGCCCCGCTGAAGTGGGGCAGAGAAATGCCGACCTGGGCGTAGGCCCACATGACCAGCCCTGAGCAGTCGAAGGTGCTCGGTCCCGTAGCCCCCCACTGGTACCAGTCGCCCACCCGGCTCTCGGCGGCCGCGACTGCCCCGGAGACTCCGTGGCCCGGAGGCGGCGGGGGAGAGGAGGAGAACGAAGTCACCAAGCCCGGGCTGCTACTGCGAGAGGCGTTGGCCTGGGCGGCTGCCGCCGCGGCGGCAGCCGC
>JAFAWZ010000314.1 GCA_019241495.1 Acidimicrobiales bacterium
GTGTTCGGGGAGCAGGACCTGTCCTATGCACCCCGTCTGGAGCCCGAAGCATACGGGGCGTGTGACGATCTGACTCTGTACATCTTGCGCGGATCGGCTCACTGCCACAATCTGGCCCCGACCCGACGGGTCCGCTGGGACCGGACGCTCCGATGGCTTGGCGCCACGCCCCGGCCGTGAAGGGTTTGGCTTACTCCGGTTCGTAGAAGAGCAAGGCGCGCTGGTCGTCGTTGAAGATCACAGGTTTGACCGTCATCCCGATCCTCACATCGCTCACTCGGCACCGGACGAGGTTCGTCATGAGCTGGAGCTCCGGCTCGCAAACTGGGTTGACTATCGCCGCCAGATACGGCGTTTCCATCCCGGGACCGAACTCCAGCAGGCACAATGTCCACGTATTGACCGTCGCCCGGCCGTCGACGACCTCGTAGCGAAGCGGCCCGCCGCACCACTGGCAGCCGCCAACGGGGTAGTGGGTGTAGCGGCGGCATTCGGTGCATCGCTGGAACGAAACTTCACCGTCGCGAAGGGACTGCCAGAACTGCTCTGATTCTTGTGGCGCCCCTGGCCGGCTCCGACCTTCGATCGAGCTTGGCAGATCGATCCAGGTGTCGTCTTCCAGTCTGTAAGGGTCGACGCTGATCTCCCGGGGCCGCGTCACGTCTGTCATGGCTGCCCGCTCCTTTCTGACTCGGTCAAAAGGAGAGCCGCCGCGCCGGGGCCTCCTCCAGCGGAGGCGATGGCTACCTCCACGTCGGGTGCCTGGTTGACCGCCTCACCCCGGACCTGGCGGGTGGCTTGAACCACCTTCCCGAACCCATGCAGGCGGCCCATGCCGAGCTGGCCGCCATCGGTGTTCACCGCCAGATCCCCGCCCGGCTGGCCACCGCCTTCGAGAAGCCAGGCTCCCGCCTGGCCAACCGGCTTCAGACCCAGTTGCTCCAGCCAGCAGAGCGTGAAGAAGCTGAAGCCGTCATAGACCTCTGCGTTGTCCACGTCCCCGGGCTTCAAGTTCGTCTGGGCCCAGAGGCGCTCGCCTGCGTAGCGAGCGGCCATCTCGGACTTCTCCGGCCAGGTCACCCAGGTGGTCGCCGGGCCGGGACCGCATCCTGTCGACTCGATCCACACCGGTGCCCGGGTCGAGCGGGCTGCGTCGGCCCGGCTGAACACGATGGCGCTCGCCCCGTCGATGGGGTAATCACAGTCGAGCACCTTCAGAGGCGTCGCTATCCACCGGGAGTCGAGATATTCCTCGATGGTCACTGGGGTCTTCCAGTAGGCATCGGGGTTATTGCTGCCATAGGCCCGCCCGTTGACATTCACGCTGCCGAGCTCGCGCTGGGTGATGCCGTATCGGGCCATGTAACGGGCCGCCCACAAGGCGCCGCGCGCCGTCCCACTGCCCGCGCCGTACGGCAGGGTGTGCTCGTCCTCGTCGTACGACTTGGTCGGGTCATCGCCTCCGGCGAGGTAGCGGCGGTTCTGGGCCAGGTGAGCCCGATAGCACACGACGTGTGTGCACCGGCCGGCGGCGAGCGCGTCGATGCTGTGGAGCACCGCTCCGAGCTGGCCGTGCTCGGCCGTAGACGCCTGGTACCAGCTCACGTGCTGTATGCCGAGGGATCGCTGTACGTATGGCAGATCCGGCCCGGAGAAGGCGTTGGGCGGCTTGGTCCGGTGGGGGAACATGGACAGGCCGTCGATCTCCGCCACATCGAGGCCGGCGTCGGCGATGGCCGCTCGGCAGGCCTGGACCGCGAGCTCGCCCTCGTTACGGCCTGTATTACGGCCTAGATCTGACGAGATACCAACACCGGTGACCGCCACTCCTGTGCCCAACGCAACCACCCTCCCCGACCCTTGTTCCTAGTGAGCTTGCTCATTGGCTCGGTGCTCTTGGATCGGCTGCCCAAGCGCCCTCACCTTGACTGCCCTGGACCTTAACTGCATCCTGGACGCAAATCTAGACCGCAGCCGCCTTGGCGCCCGCGAGCTTCCCGAACACGGCGCCCGCGGTCAGTCCGGTCCCGCCCGGATAGTTGAAGTAGAAGAGGCCTCCCATCATCTCGCCGCACACGAAGAGGTTCCCGAGCCGGCCGCCTTCGGCATCGAGGACGAACGTGTCGTGATCGACGCGGATGCCACCGAAGGTGAAGGTGATCCCGCACGTCACTGCGTACGCCTCGAACGGAGCCTTCTCGATGGGGTTGGCCCAGTTGGTCTTGGGAAGGTCGAGTCCTACTGTCCCCCTACCATCGAGAACCGTCGGGTTGAACGGCACATCGCGGCGCACCGCGCCGTTGAAACGGGTGACGGTGTCGACGAGACGGCGCCGATCGACGCCCTCCATCCGCCCGGCCAGCTCCTCGATCGTCGGGGCCGAGACCTTGGTCACTTCGCGGATGCGGTACTCGTCCCTCAGCAAATGCGCCACTTGGGCGTCGAATACCTGCCAAGCCACCTGGCCGGGCTGGTTGAGTATCTCCCTGCCGTACTTCGCGTAGGTGTAGTTGCGGAAGTCGGCGCCCTCGTCGATGAACCGCTTTCCATCGCTGTTGACCACCACCGCGAAGGGATAACTGTGTCGCTGGTAGGTCGGCGTGACGGCAAGATCGCCGAAATCCGACGCATACCGCTCCCAGGCAGTCGCATGGCAGCCCGACCAGTGTCCGAAGGGCTGCGCGCCGATCGCGAGCG
>JAFAWZ010000058.1 GCA_019241495.1 Acidimicrobiales bacterium
GCGACCGCATCCTGATGGGGCCGGGGCCCTGCAACCCGTATCCGGAAGCGACGACCGGACTCATGCGGCCGATGCTCGGCCACCTCGATCCCGAGTTCATCGAGATCCTCGACCAGACCTGCGATCGGCTCCGATCGGTGTGGCAGACCGCCAACCTCTTGACCCTGCCCGTCTCGGGAACCGGCTCGGCTGGCATGGAAGCGGCTTTCGTGAACCTCGTCGGCCCCGGAGAAGTTGTCGTGGTCGGTGTCAACGGCCTCTTCGGCGAGCGCATGTGTGACGTGGCCGCCCGATGCGGCGCCGAGGTGGTACGAGTCGATGCGCCGTGGGGCCACCCGCTGGATCCTGCAGCGCTGCTCGACGCCCATCCCGCGCCCAAGGTCATCGCCATGGTGCACGCCGAGACCAGCACGGGCGTACGGAACGACGTGGCCTCGGTCGGGGCGGGCAAGGGCGAGGCCGTCCTCCTCGCCGACTGCGTCACCTCGCTCGGAGGTATTCCCGTCGACATCGACGGCTGGGGGGTCGACGTCGCCTACAGCGGGACCCAGAAGTGCCTCGGCGTCTCACCTGGCCTGGCCCCTTTCACCATGAACGAACGGGCCCGCCGGCAGCGCGTCGCCAGACCGCAGAGCTGGTACCTCGACCTGGGCATGATCGGCGACTACACCACCGGTACGACGCGGAAGTACCACCACACCGCCCCGATCGCCATGATCTGCTCTCTTCACGCCGCCCTCGGGGCGTTGTTGGAAGAGGGCCTGGAGGCGGCATGGGCCCGCCACGCCGAGTGCGGGACGGCCCTGCAGGAAGGCCTGCAGAAGTTGGATCTGCAGCTGTGGGCCCCCGAAGCAGCCCGCCTGCCCGAGCTGACCACGGTGGTCGTACCCGAAGGCGTCGACGACGCCTCGATGCGGCGCTCCCTCCTGGAGAACTACGGAATAGAGATCGGCGGGGGGGTGGGACCGTGGGCGGGCAAGATCTGGCGCATCGGCTGCATGGGCCACACGGCCCGGATGCGCAACGTCACCTTGCTCCTCGCCGCCCTGTCGGAGCTGTTGGGTAAGTGACCTGGACCAGCGCCAATCGCGGGCCGACGCTGATGCTCACCGGGCGGCGGGTTCTACTACGCCCCCTCGCCGTCTCGGACTTCGAGGCCTGGCGGGAGGTGCGTACCCGTTCCCAGGACTGGCTGCTCAAATGGGAGCCCCGCCAGCTCCCCGGCCAGCCAGACGCCACCGAGGACCGACGGGTGTTCGCCGCTCGCTGCGGGGCCCGCGAACGGGAGCGCCAGCTCGGGTCGGGCTTCGGTTTCGGTATTTTCATCGGCCGAGAGCGATCCCGTTTCGCGGGCGAGATCAACCTCTCGTCGGTCCAGCGCGGCCCCTACCAGAACGCTTACGTCGGCTACTGGATAGACGAGGCGGTAGCGGGCAACGCCTACGTCCCGGAGGCCTTCGTGGTGCTGTGCAAGTACGCCTTCGACGATCTCGGGCTGCACCGGTTGCAGGCTTCGATCATCCCCCGGAACGCCCCCAGCCACCGGGTGGCGGCCAAGCTCGGCCTGCGCGACGAGGGAACCGCCCTGCGATATCTGGAGATCAACGGCCGGTGGGAGGACCACGTCCGCTACGCCATCACCTCCGAGGACTGGGACGAGAAGCGAGAGTCGTACCTGCGGGACTGGATTTCCGACTCTGCAGAGGCCTGAGTGAGGCCTCTGCAGAGTTAGGGCATCCAGGCGCGGCGGTGCAGAGGCGCGTAGCGGTGGACGACCCTTCCCACCAGGAGCTCCCGTGGCACGGGCCCGAAGTGGCGGCTGTCGGTGCTGGCCGGTGGATTGTCGCCGCGCACGTCGAGCCCCCCGCTCTCGACGTGGTGCACCCGCTTCACCAGGAGCCGTTCGGGGACGCGGGGGTCCCGGACGGCGACGACCTGGCCTGGCCGGGGAGGCCACGGCCCGGCCACTAGCAGCCGGTCGCCCGGGCGGAACGCCGGCTGCATGCTGTCGCCCGTGACCACCACCCGCTGCAATCTCGGTCTCGCCCACGTGCCGAGGGCTGCGGCGACTGTCAGCCACCACGCCGCGCGTTTTCTTACCCGCCGGGCGCGATGGGTAGGGTGATTGCGTCGGGTCACCATCGAACCTCACCACGGACAATTACCACTGACAAGGAGTCTTGGGTTATGAAGGCCTTCTCTCGCCTTATCGCGCTCGCTGATCGCATCAAGGAGCCTGGAACCATATACGCCCACTGCGACCTCCCGTGCGGCGTGTACGACCCCGCCCAGGCGCGGATCGAAGCGGATTCGATCAAGGGCTGCATGGAGAAGTTCAACAGCTCCGACGACAACGTGTTCAAGACCCGCGCCGTGGTTATCAAGGAAGAGCGGGCCGAGCTGTGCAAGCACCATCTCTGGGTGCTGTGGACCGACTACTTCAAGCCCAACCATCTCGAGACCTACCCGCAGCTTCACGAGCTGTTCTGGAAGGCGACCAAGACCGCCGGTGAGACGAAGAAGACCACCGATGTCGCCGTCGCGGATGATCTGCTCGCCCAGATCGCCGAGATCGATCGGATCTTCTGGGAGACCAAGAAGTAACCCCAGACACCTCTCTGGTTGACCACGGATGACCATTTGAGCCCCGGGTTCGCCAAGCGGTGAATTGATTAGAGTGGCTAACGATGAGTTCGACGCGGCCACGGTTGACTGCGCTTGACGGGGGAGCATCCGATGTCGACGGGCGTCAGAAGCTGCCGCAAAACTCGCGGGAGGGAGAAGGCGGCGGCTCGTCTTTGACCAACTCGCTCCTCCGCTCGCACTCCGGGGATGGGACGAGCCGCCGCCTTCTCCCACCTGGAAATCGTTTTGCGACCGCTTCTCATGTGCCGGCGGGGTGGCGGCTGGTGGTCCTCGTCGGCAGCCTGTCGATATTCGGACCGTTGTGCATCGACATGTACTTGCCGGCCCTGCCGAAGATGAGCCGTGAGCTGCACGCCAGCGCGTCGAACATGCAGCTCACGCTGACCTCTTGCCTGGTCGGAATCTCGCTCGGGCAGCTCTTGTTCGGGCCGATCAGCGACCGGCTCGGGCGTCGTCTTCCTCTCCTGGCTGGCCTGGCCGTTTTCGTCGCATCTTCGATCGCCTGCGCGTTCGCGCCGAACATCTATGTATTGATCGGGCTGAGGCTGCTGGAGGGACTCGGCGGTGCCGGAGGAATTGTCATCT
This sequence comes from Acidimicrobiales bacterium, assembly GCA_019241495.1. Taxonomy (GTDB): domain Bacteria; phylum Actinomycetota; class Acidimicrobiia; order Acidimicrobiales; family Palsa-688; genus JAFAWZ01. The sequence continues at coordinate 3,232 of JAFAWZ010000058.1, forward strand.
CCCGCTCCATCGTGCGGGACCTCCACTCGGGAGTTGCTCTCGTACGATTCCTGTCAACCTTGATGCTGGTAACCGGTCTCGGGCCCGTGCTGGGGCCGCAGATCGGTAGCTTGACACTGGCCGTGACGACATGGCGTGGCGTGTTCTTGGTCCTCGCCGGGTTCGGATCGGTCCTTCTTGTGTCGGCGTGGTGGAGGGTTCCCGAGACGTTGCCGCCCGACCTGCGCACTGCGGGCCGGTGGGGTTCGACCTTCGCCGCCATGGCGTCCGTGGTCCGGGACCGGGTTTTCGTCGGATACGCGCTGACATGCGGGCTAGCCACAGGAGGGGCCTTCGCCTATGTTGCCGGCTCGTCGTTCGTCCTGCAGGACGTTTACCGACTCTCGCCGGGGATCTATGGGCTCGTCTTTGCCCTCAACGCCGTCGGGCTCGTGCTGGGCGCTCAGATCAACGGGCGCCAAGCCGAGCGATACGGTCCGTCCCGCCTCCTCATCGCGGGGCTGATTGCCATGGTTGGGGCCGCCGCCCTGCTGCTGACCGTCGTCGTCAGCGGCTCCCTCGGTCTTGCCGGAGTCATCGCGGCCCTCTTCGTGTTCATGTTCGGATGGGGTTTCGTCAGCCCCAACGCGGCCGGCTTGGCCTTGCACCGCTACCCGGGAGCAGCCGGAGCGGCTGCCGCGGTCATCGGCGCGTTCCAGTTCGTAACTGGAGCGGTGTTCGCACCGCTGACCGGTGTGGGTGGGACCTCGGATGCCGTACCCATGGCGCTCCTGATGCTGACCATGCCAGTTGGCGCCCTGGTCGGCCTCTCGCTGTTGAGCCGGGTCAACCGCGCGCCCGCGGCGGCCACTGCGACCACCTGAGAAGCTGTCGCAAAACCCGCGGGAGGGAGAAGGCGGCGGCTCGTCGTCGACGACTCGCCTGTGCGCTCACATCGACAGTATGGGACGAGCCGCCTTCTCCCACATCGAAGTAGTTTTGCGACAGCTTCTGAGTCTCGCTTGGCGGTGCCGGTAAGCCGCACTTCGTGGGCGCGGAGGGAGTCGAACCCTCATGCCGTTAGGCCGCAGGGTTTAAGCCCGCTGTGTCTGCCATTCCACCACGCGCCCGACGTGTTTACCTGCAGTTTGGCAGGTCGGGTGTCGCCAGCGTGGGTACCCTCAGAGGGTGCTGGCGGTGTTCTACGCCCTCGGTAGCTCCCTGATGTACGCGCTGGCTTCGGTCCTCCAGCATCGGGGAGCCAGCGACCAGCCCGACGAGCAGTCGATGAAGCTGGGGTTGCTCGTCGGGCTGGCGCGTCATCCGGCCTGGCTCATCGGCCTGGCGTGCGACGTGGCGGGCTATGTCCTCCAGTTCCTCGCGCTTGGGCACGGCCCCCTCGTCGTGGTGCAGCCCTTGCTGGTGTGCGGCCTTTTGTTCGCCTTGCCCATCGGAGCGGCCTGGGCCGGGTGGCGCCTCTCGGCGGCCCAGTGGCTGTGGGCTGTGATGGTCTGCGTCGGGCTGGCCGTTTTCCTGACCGTGGCGAACCCCGCGGCTGGTAGGGCCAACACCAACCTCCGCACCTGGCTCGTCCTCCTGACCACGGTGACGGCGGTGACGGCCGCCTTGGTGCTCTACGGGCAGAACCAGGGCCCTCGTCGTCGCTCCCTGCTCCTGTCGACCGCGGCCGGCATCCTCTACGGGGCGGCAGCCGCCTTGACCAAGACCAGCTCCCATCTTCTGGACCGGGGCCTGGTCCACGCGCTGACCCACTGGCAGCCGTATGCCCTTCTCACAGTGGCGGGGGTCGGCATGCTCCTCTCCCAGAGCGCCTTCCAGGCTGGTGCCCTCGACGTCTCCCTTCCGGCCATGAGCGTGGGGGACCCTGTGGTGAGCATCCTCATCGGGGCGATCGTGTTCGAAGAGGCCGTGGCCACCGGCGCGGCCCATCTCACCGTGGAGATCGTCTCGCTCCTGGTCATGTGCGCCGGTGTCATCCTGCTGGCCCGCTCGGAAGCGGCCGAAGTGGATGATCACCGCCGAGTCCTCACACCGGTGGAACCGACGACGAAATAGCATGGCCTTTGGACATGCGAGTATCCGACACAGACCGGCAGCGAGCCATCGACGAGCTTCGCCGCCACTGCGCGGCGGGGCGGATCAACGTCGATGAGTATGCGGCCCGTATCGAGAAAGCCCTGGCCGCCACGACGCTCGAAGAGCTTGACCTCCTGCGAGCCGACCTGCCCATGATCCGCATCGCCGACCCAGGGGGCCGCGGCGCGCGCATCTGGGCCCGGGCCAACGGGTCCAGCGGCGCCCTGGTGCCCAGGAGCCCGGGGGGGGCCTGGGCCCTCGGCCAGACCATCTCGGCCACCCTGATTGCCCTCGTGTCGGTCGTGGTCGTTGTCTCTGCTGTGGTCATCGCCCTGGTCGCTGATTGGGCCTGGGCGGTGGTCCTGCTGGCTGGTTGGGTTGCTGGGATCGTGCAGGGGCGGCTCGGGCGCCGCGCCCGGTAAACGGTCGCGTCCGCGCCGGACCCAGCCGCCACCGAGCAGGGTGTTCCAGTTGACAGGTCCCCTGTCACCCTGGTCACACCAGCCACACGGTCAACATCGGCGCCGGTCCGTCGCGTCTTGACCCGGCCCCGCTCTGGTGCTGTACGTTCCCGGTATGACGAGCCGAAATCAGGGCGCTTACCGGATAGAACACGACTCCATGGGCGAAGTGCGGGTGCCCGCCGATGCCAAGTGGCAGGCCCAGACCCAGCGGGCGGTTGAGAACTTCCCGATCTCCGCTACGACGGTGGAGAGGTCGCTGATCTCCGCGCTTGCCGCCATCAAGGGTGCGGCTGCCCTCGAGAACTCCAGGCTCAAGACCGTCGACAAGCGAGTGGCGGACGCCATCTTCGAGGTGGCTCGCGAGGTGGCGGCCGGCCAGTGGGACGAGCAGTTTCCCATCGACGTCTACCAGACCGGATCGGGCACCTCGACGAACATGAACATGAACGAGGTCCTGGCGACCCTCGCAACCGAGCGCCTCGGCACCAAGGTGCACCCCAACGACCACGTGAACGCCTCGCAGTCGTCCAACGACGTGTTCCCCTCAGCCATCCATGTTGCGGCAGCCACAGAGATCCAGCACAAGCTGATCCCTGCCTTGGGTCACCTGGCCAAGGCTCTGCGCAAGAAGAGCCGTGACTTCAAGTCCGTCGTGAAGTCCGGCCGCACCCACCTCATGGACGCCACCCCAGTGACCCTCGGTCAGGAGTTCGGCGGCTTCGCGACAGCCGTGGAGCACGGGATCGAGCGGCTGGAGGCCTGCCTGCCGCGCGTCGCCGAGCTGCCCCTCGGAGGCACCGCGGTGGGTACCGGGATCAACGCTCCGAAGACGTTTGCCCCCCGGGTCATCAAGCGGCTGGCCGAGGAACGCAGCCTCCCGTTCGTCGAAGCCCGAGACCACTTCGAAGCCCAGGGCGCCCGGGATGCCCTGGTCGAGGCGTCCGGTGTGCTGCGCACCATCGCAGTGTCGCTCTACAAGTGCGCGACCGACTTGAGGTGGATGGGAAGCGGGCCGCGCACCGGCCTGGCCGAGATCAGGATTCCCGACCTGCAACCAGGCTCCTCCATCATGCCGGGCAAAGTGAATCCCGTCATCCCCGAAGCCGTCTCCCAGGTAGTCGCCCAGGTGATCGGCAACGACGCGGCGGTCGCGTTCGGGGGAGCCGCCGGCAACCTGGAGTTGAACGTCATGCTGCCGGTGATCGCCCGCAACCTCCTCGAGTCGATCCGGCTGCTCGCTGCGGTCAGCGTGGTCTTCGCCGACAAATGCATCGTGGGGATCGAGGCTGACGAAGAGCGCTGCCGGACCTACGCCCTATCGTCGCCCTCCATCGGCACCGCCTTGAACCCCTACATCGGCTACGAGGAGGCGGCCAAGGTGATCAAGGCTTCCCTCGCAGAGGGCAAGGATCTGCGCACTGTCGTGTTGGAGCGGGGCCTGCTCAGCGTCGAGGAGGTCGACAAGGCGCTGGACGTGGAGGCGATGACCAAAGGCGGAATCGTCGGCTAGGGGAACGTCAGGCCGCGTGCTGTCGTTGCGCCTGCAGCACTTCACGGGCGACTCGCCGGTCGTCGAAGCGAACGTCTCGCCAGGTGTATACGAGGAGGAACAGCCCACCCAGGCGTAGCTCGTTACGGCGGGCCTCGTCCCGGGCCTTGGCTTCGGGGGTCCAATGGTGGGTGAACCCGTCCACTTCGACAGCCACGCCCGGCGCGGTGAAGAAGTCGATCCGGTACTGGCCTTCCGGCCCGTACTTAACCTCCCGAGCCATCACCTGGATGCCCCACCTCTTGAAGAGCTGCATCATCTCGGCCTCCAGAACCGATGGCGGCGGCCCGCCGATCATCCCCCTCTGTATGAGCATGCCGCGCAGCGCAGCCGGTCCGGACCGGCCCGGGCCGCTCCGGCGCCTCACCTCCTCGGTTACCCCTCGCAGGTCCACCAGACGACCCCGGATCGCCACGTCCACCACGCTGATCAGGTCTTGTTCCGGTAGCTCGGCCGCCACGTCAGTGAGCACGCGCAGCGGGTCCGTGCAGGGGATCCCCCTGTGTTCGAGGACGCGGCCTGCATCGAGGTCGCGCGATCGGTGGACGGTCACACCGTTCAGGCGCGGATGGAGGTCCAGAGGTACGGTGACCACCGGCTCGCCCGGTGGGCGACGGACGAGACCCCATATCCACGCGGCCGAGAGGTGGGAGGCAGCGGCCCGGGGCCCGGCCGCCAGGCACGCTGCGAGCAGCAGCTGTTGAGGAGTGGTCGCACCAGAGGCCGTCCGGTAGACGCCTTGGTGCAGGCGATCCCATTTACCGGTCGCCACCCGATAGGCGATCTGGTCCGGGGTCAGGCCCAGCCGTGTCGCCTCGGCTCGTGTCACCAGCCCGCGTTGGTTGCGCATGGCTCGGGCCAGCCGCCGTTCCGACTCCACCGTCATGCTGTTTAATCATATTTCAATCTCATCTCTGTGACCAGATGCCATCTTTGTGACGCCTCAACCGCGTTATTTGCGGATAACGCGTCACGAAACGGGCGACTGGCACCCCCGGCGCCCCCCCAAACCCCTGGCGTCGATACCCCCGGAGCCCCCCATACCGCCGGACGCGCTAGGCCGGCGGCGGGGGAGACAGGTGCTCCACCAGGGCCGCCAGGCGGTCATCCCAGCGCCGGCCGACATCGTCGAGCCACGCCGTGGCCTGCTGGAGCCGCCCCGGCACCACCGCGTAGAGAACCTCCCGCCCGTGCCGATCGGAAGAGAGCAAGCCGGCGGTGGACAAAGCGCTCAGGTGCTTGACCACCGCCTGGCGGGTGACGGGAAACCCCGCGGCTAGATGGGTGGCGCTTATCGGTCCCCGTGACGAGATCTCATCGAGGAGCCGGCGCCGGGTCGGATCGGCCAGGGCATCGAACACCTCATCCGGCACCTCTTCCGGCACATCGTCCGGTCTGTCATGTCGCAGCTCACCCCGCTGCACCTCACCCCTCACCCGGTGCTCCGCCTCCTCCGGACGGGTCAGCGACCGGCAAAGGCCAAGGCTCGGCCCTGGGCCCGGGCCCACGAGGCGAACCCCACGTCGTCAGCCGCCGTCCACCGCCGCGACGTGCCAGCATCCAGGTGCCGAGAAGCCACCGGGCTCGGTGGGACTTCGCTCTCTTGGACCGTAAGCCGGGTACCGCCCTCTGAGTCGGGCTCCAGCAGGTACGAGACCTCGGAGGCCGGCGCCGGGTCGCCGTCGCCTTGGCGCACCTCCCGCCATTGGAAGCGCAGATAGCGGCCCGGTCGTACCGTGTCCACCGATCCGTCCCGCACGGGGCCGGACCCATCACCGGGCCGGAACTCGAGCGGGGCGCCGGGCGCCAGCTCGGACAGGATTAGCCGCCCGCCCATCCAGGCCTCGCTGCGGTCGGCATCGACCAGCGCCTCCCAGACGGCTTCGGGCGGGGCGGGAACTACGACTTGGCGACGGATCATCTCGGCCTCCTCGGCCTGGGGACGGGGGATGGGGGACGGGGGGCGGGGGCAGGTGCGGACATCACCTGAGGAAGAACGCCCAACTAGCAACTACATAGTTGCACATAGGCCGGCCCCATGGATAATCTGCAACTCAGCAGTTGCAGATTGGAGCATCGCCTTGAGCTATCTCGTCCCCACCGTCATCGAGCAGTCCAACCGAGGCGAGCGCGCCTACGACATCTACTCCCGCCTCTTGAAGGACCGCATCGTCGTGCTGGGCACCGAGATCAACGACACGACCGCCAACCTCCTCACCGCCCAGCTCCTGTTCCTGGAGGCAGAGGACCCCGACAAGGACATCCATCTCTACATCAACAGCCCGGGAGGATCGGTGACCTCGACCCTTGGGATATACGACACCATGCAGATCATCCGGGCGGAGGTGTCGACCATCTGTCTGGGGATGGCCGCATCCGGAGCGGCCGTGGTGCTGGCTGCCGGGGCGCGCGGCAAGCGCCTGGCGCTGCCCAACTCCCGCGTGCTCATTCATCAACCCCACGGGGGTGTCCAGGGCCAGGCGGTCGACATCGAGAACCAGGCCCGGGAGATCGCCTTTCTCCGCCGCCGGGTGGACGAGATCCTCGCCCATCACACCGGACAACCGGTCGAGCGCATCAGCCGCGACACCGACCGCGACTTCATCCTCGGAGCGCAGGACGCGGTCGACTACGGGCTGGTCGATGACATACTCACCGCCCGGCGGGGCCTGAAGGCGGTCGAGGACGTGGCGCGGATCAAGTCCTGAGGCGACCCTGAGGCGACCCGGCCACCTCTGGCCCGCCACCCGGCGGGTGGGCACTACCTCACAACCGCGGCTACGTTCGCCAGATGTGAGCACCGGCTTCAAGGTCCTGGTCCTGCTGCACGTCCTATGCGTCGTCGGAGGCTTCGGCGCCCTGGCCTACAACGGGTTGTACGCCAGCTTGGCCCAACGCCGCCCTGCGGGCGGCACGAGTGCGGTGCTGGAGGTCAACCGGCTCGTCTCCAGCCTGGCTGAGCTGCTCATCTACGCCGCCCTGTTGTTCGGGATCGCGGCGGTGGGGGCAGCCGGCAAGCACTCCGACATCAAGTTCAGTGACGCCTGGGTATCGGCCGCGTTGTCTGTCTACGTGGTGGACATCGCCATCCTGCACGCCTGGATCCGCCCTCACCAGCGCCGCTACGGCGAGGTGGTTCAAAGGCTGGAGGCCCCGCTCGGCCCGAGTGAGACGGTCGACGATCGCCAGGGCGACGTGAGCGTGCTGCGGGCCCTGGAACGGAAGGTCGGCTTTGGGTGGGGCGGCTTCAACCTCCTGGTGGTGGGGGCGGTGTACCTGATGGTCTTCCAGCCGGGTAGCTGAGGGCGTGCACCCCATCGAGCACCTGCGCCACGTGGCCCGGGCGGGAGGGGCCGATCCGGGCGTGGTGGCACGCGAGGCCGCCCACGCTCTGGCCGAGATGGCCCTCGTCGAGCCGGCCGGGCTGGTCCCGGCCTGCCGGCGGCTCATAGAGCGCCACGTGGCGGCCGGCCCGGTGTGGTGGCTCAGCGCCCGGCTGTTGAGGTCCGATGACCCGGCCCGGGCCGCCCGCCAAGCGGGGCGAGAGCTCGAAGAGGACCCTACCGCCGACCACCTGGCCGACCGGCTGCCCGACGAGGCGACCGTCGTGGTGATCGGGTGGCCCGAGATGGCCGCCCTCGGTCTCAGGAGTCGCGGCGACGTCGAGGTGCTGGTCGTTGATTGGTCCGGAGAGGGGGAGTACTTCGCCCGGCGCCTCCATGACCGTGGCTCCTACGCCGTGGTGGTTCCTGAGTCGGGCGTCGGCCCAGCCGCCGCAGTGGCCGACGTGGTGCTGGTGGAGGCCTTGGCCGCCGGGCCCGGGGGAGTGGTGGCGACCCCTGGATCGATGGCTGCCGCCGCGGTGGCGGCCTACCAGCAGGTGCCGGTGTGGGCCGTCGTGGGGGTGGGCCGGCTGCTCCCAGAGGAGCTGTGGGACGCGCTGGTGAGCCGGCTCGACGAGTCGGGCGACGAGCCCTGGGACCGGGCGGTGCAAGTGGTCCCGAGCGGGATGCTCACCCAGGTAGTCGGTCCCACCGGGTTCGGAGAGCCGGCCGAGATGCTCGCCGCCCCTACCTGCCCGGCCGCGCCGGAGCTGTTCCGGCCGGCCGGATGACCTCGGGGCAACGGACAAGTGAGATGAACGAGCTGGTCGAGCGGTACATCGGGCTCGGTCTCGACCTCGGCCGCCACATCGATGGCTTCGTGGACGCCTACTACGGGCCCCCCGAGCTCGAGGTGAAGGCCCGGCG